>JAFUMV010000097.1 GCA_017482485.1 Lachnospiraceae bacterium | reverse complement strand
TTTAAAAAGGAGGAGGAAAAGAACATGAAAATACAGTTCGATGAAACCTGCGGACAGTTTCATTTGTGGAATGATAAGATCAGCTATATCATGAGGATCATGGAAAACGGTCAGCTGGAGCATCTCTATTTTGGAAAAAAAGTTTCGCCGGATCGTGACTATTCCTATTTGTCAGAACGGGGACACCGGGACATGCAGGCCTGTCCGATTCCGGAAAATCCGAAGTTTTCCCCGGAGCACATCCGGCAGGAATACCCCTGCTACGGTCATGGAGATATGCGTATGCCGGCCTTTGAGATCGAACGGGAAAACGGCAGCAAAATCGTGGATTTCGTATATGTGAGTCATTGTATTTATCCCGGAAAAAAGGCGATCGATCCCCTTCCGGCCATCTACTGTGAAACGCAGGAGGAAGCGCTGACGCTGGAAATCCGGCTGAGAGATGAGCAGATCAAAACGGATCTGGTTTTGTTTTATACCATTTTTGCTTCTGTGCCCGCCATCAGCAGGCATGCGGAATTCGTCTGCCAGACTGAGGAAAAGCTTTCTCTTGAGACGGCCATGAGCTTTGGCATTGATCTGCCGGATATGAATTATGAAATGGTGGATCTGGCGGGAACCTGGAACCGGGAACGCCATGTGCGCAGACATGCGCTGGAATTTGGAATTCAGTCTGTGTACAGCCTGCGTGGAAGCTTAAGCAGTCATCAGTTCAATCCCTTTTTGGCGCTGGCAAGGCCCGGTGTCGATGAAAATGCAGGGGAAGTGATCGGCATGAGCCTTCTGTACAGCGGCGATTTTCTTGCCCGGACAGAGGTGGATAATTACGGCGTGACCCGGGTGACCATGGGCATTCATCCCCAGCAGTTTTCCTGGCCTCTTTCGATGGGAGAAAAATTTGTGACACCGGAAGCGGTGATCGTTTATTCCGACCAGGGGCTGGGCGAAATGAGTCGGATCTATCATCAGTTATACAGAAACAGGCTGGCCAGAGGCGTGTGGAGAGACCGCCCCAGACCGATTCTGATCAACAACTGGGAAGCAACCTATTTTAATTTTGATGAAGAAAAGCTTTTGTCCATCGCAAAAAAGGCATCGGAAATCGGTATCGAACTGTTTGTGCTGGATGACGGATGGTTCGGACATCGTAATGATTCCCGCTCTTCGCTGGGTGACTGGTATGTGAATGAAAAGAAACTGCCGGGCGGCATAAAGGGCCTGGCACAAAAGATAAACGATCTGGGAATGTCTTTCGGCATCTGGATCGAGCCGGAGATGATCAGTGAGGACAGCGATCTTTACCGGGCTCATCCTGACTGGGTGCTGGGAGATTCCAGACGGACGCTCAGCAAGGCGAGAAATCAGTATGTACTGGATTTCTCCAGACCGGAAGTGGTGGACGCGGTATACAGACAGTTGGCGGATACCTTCCAAGGCGTGCCGATTGCCTATATTAAATGGGATCACAACCGTTCCATGTCGGAGGTATATTCAGCCGGAGGCGGTCGGGAATATCAGGGAACGGTGCGGCATCGTTTTATCCTGGGCATGTATTCTCTCTATGCCAGACTGAGGGCCGAATTTCCGGAAATTCTGTTTGAATCCTGTGCCAGCGGCGGAGCCCGGTTTGATCCCGGCATGCTCTACTATGCGCCTCAGACCTGGTGCTCCGATGACACGGATGCCATCGAGCGAATCCGGATTCAGTACGGCACATCCATGGTATATCCGCTCAGCTCCATCGGAAGCCATGTTTCAGCGGTGCCCAATGAGCAGTTGAAACGGGTGACACCGCTGCGGACGAGGGCAGCAGTGGCCTATTTCGGAACCTTTGGCTATGAACTGGATCTGACAAAACTCAGCCGGGAAGAGCTGGAGGAAATGAAGCAGGAAATTGCTTTCATGAAACAATACCGCAGCCTGATTCAGCCCGGAAAGCTGTTCCGTCTGATCAGCCCCTTTGAAAATGACGGAAATCTGGCATCCTGGGAAGTGGTTTCTCAGGATGGACAAAAAGCGCTGGTCGCCTATTTCCGGATTTTGCAGCGGCCCGAGTCACCCTATACCAGACTGCGGCTGGAGGGCCTTGAGGAAGATGCGGTTTATGTCTGCAGGGAAGTGAAAAACTGCTGCTGTATAGAACCGGATGCGGAAGAATGGTACAGAAGCGGCAGAGAACTTGCAAATATCGGACTGATCATGTCGGATGTATCTGCAGGATGTGCAGGCGTGGCAGCCGATGTGCAGGGAGATTTTCTTGCAAGAATGTTTTTGCTGGAAAAAACGGAATCGTGAAGAGCGCCACTGCCAATAAAAAAAGATCGCAATCTGCGATCTTTTTTTATTGGCTTTATTCTGCATCAAATGTTTTACCATCCTGAACGATGCAAATATTTGTTTTACCGGTATTGATTTCGATTTCGTTGCCGTTGTCATCGTAGTATTTGGTAGGTGCATAGTCAGCAGTCTTCTTCCAGGTTACATGGATGCCCTTGCCGTTGGTGAAGTACCAGCCGTCCTTGGTGTCATCGTGGCACTGGAATGCCAGATAACCCTTTGCATCTCTGGTTTCGTAATGTGTGAACTGAACCAGAACGTTCTTGAATGTCAGCTGTTCGCCGGTAGCGCCGTCGATGTGTGCCTTATCGCCGCTCTGCATGCCCTGGAATCTGTAGTACAGCCCGTCCTCTTCGTTGTATTCAAAGTAGGTCTTGGTCTGAGGGTATGCGCCTGCCAGATCGATCTTTGTTGCGCTGATCGCTTCATCTCCATACTGCTCAAGTGTGTTGGGAGCAGAGGTGGAAGCAAACTTGAAATGCTCGCCCTGATAGTTTTCCGTATAGGTCTCGGAGTAGTTCAGAGTCTTGATTGCAGCTGCGATTTTTTCACCGCTGGTATAGCAGTTATGAGGTGCCTTTCTGTCATCGGTACGATAGAAAGCAGCGTCTACAAGACCTTTCTTCTGGCTGTTGTCGCTTGCTAAAACTGCGCCGGTGATGTTGTCTGTTGTGTCATCATTGATGATGTCAAGTATGTAGAAAGGTCCGCCTACATGGCAGTAAACTGCATCCCATTCCTTAGCCCAGTATACATAATAGTCACGGCAGCTTCTGATGTTGCCGATTCTTTCAAGATCCTTCCAGTCCTTGAACACAGCCATCAGACGGGTCATGCTTCCTTCAACGGGAGCTTCGTAAAGAATATCTGCACTGCCGATGCTGTACTGAGGCAGGCAGGCATTTTCATTGGGGATCATGACTGCGATGGGACGCTGATTTTCAAGATCACCGCTGATCCATTCATTTGTCAGAGTGCTTCTGACCATACCTTCTTCAGGGGGAAGGTCTTCTTCGACCTGCGTCTCGGTTTCTGGGGTGGCTACGGTTTCTTCTGCAACTTCCGGGGTGCTTTCGATCTGATTCACCGCAACGGTTTCCACTGTATCGTCTTCTTTGCCACAGCCGAGCATCAGAGTTGCACATGCCAGACCTGTGAGCAGAAGTACAGCAAATTTCTTCATGGAACATCCTCACTTTCTTTTCTTTATCCGAATTGTCTGCACGAAAAAGAAACATGGTCTTTCCGCGCCATAATAATGATTATAACGTAGCTTAAAAAGTTTGTCACTATATAAAAATTTTTTTTGTGGGGAAAATACGTCAGAATGTGGTAAAATGCGCCAAAGGATGGTAAAATATCTGTAATTGCGCAGAACAGTTATAAGCATATTAAAAAACAGGAGGCTTCCATGAAGAAGATTATTGTAACGGGCTGCAACGGTCAGCTTGGCCGTGCTGTCAATGAATATTATAAGAACGCGTCGGATATCAGTTTTGTCAATACGGATGTGGCAGAGCTGGATATCACCAATATTGATGCTGTGATGGAACTGGCGAAGGAAGTAAAGCCCTACGCGATCATAAACTGTGCGGCACATACGGCAGTGGACCTGTGCGAGAGCCAGTATGAGAAAGCTTTTGCGATCAATGCCATCGGTCCCCGCAACCTGGCGATTGCTGCAAGAGAGACCGGTGCAAAGCTGGTGCATATTTCCACCGACTACGTATTCGACGGCAAAGGTACCAGACCTTATGTGGAGACAGATCCCACCAACCCGCAGGGCGCTTACGGTTCCACAAAGCTGGCAGGCGAAGAGTTTGTAAAAGCGTTTGCAGACCGCTACTTCATACTGCGTACCGCATGGCTGTACGGAGACGGCAAGAATTTTGCAAAGACCATGCTGCGCCTTTCCGAGACCAATGAAAAGGTTCGCGTGGTTGGAGATCAGTTCGGTTCTCCCACCAGCACACTGGAGCTGACAAAGGCGATCAATGCAGTGCTGTTTTCCGATAATTACGGTCTGTTCCATGCAACCTGTGAAGGCAGCACCAACTGGGCGGATTTCGCACGCGAGGTATTCCGGCTGGCAGGAAAGACAACACAGGTGGAAGCAATCACCACAGAAGAATACGGAGCGCCTGCAGCGCGTCCGGCGTACTCCGTTTTGGACAACCGCATGTTCCGTCTGACCACAGACTTTACTTTTGCGGACTGGCATGATGCAATTGCTCTTTATTTGAAAGAACTGGGATATTAAGAATCCCGGATATTGAGGATTTTTTATGACCAAAACAGAGAAAAACAGAAAGGTGTACCTGATTTTCATCATCATTCTGATGCTGCAAGTGATTGCAGCATTCTGTTTTTGTATGAAAAAAACAGGCTTTCACTATGATGAATATTATTCCTATTATTCCTCCAATGTGACCTATGGACTGGTGCCCACAAATCGGGAATGGAAATCGGGAGAAGAAATCCGAAATGAATTTCAGGTATTGCCGGGGGAAGGCTTTAACTTTGAGACGGTGGTGCGCATGCAGACCTATGATGTGCATCCGCCCTTTTACTATATTCTGCTCCATGCGGTGTGCTCTCTGACGCCGGGAAATTTCAGCAAATGGTCGGCGCTGGGACTCAATCTTGTGCTGTTTGTTTTCAGCTGGGTCGTGCTGGCGCTTCTGACCTGGAAAATAACCGCAGCCTGTGTTTGCTCAGGCGCTTCGGAGAAGGAAAAATGGGCAAAGCTGCCTGCGGTTGTGACTGGAGCTGTCTGTCTGCTTTACGGATTTAATCCGGCGGTACTAAGCGGTGTCATGATGGCGCGGATGTATACGCTTCTGGGGTTTTTCGTGCTGGCGGTGACGCTTTTGCATGTGCAGGCGCTGATAAACCGCAGGCGCTGCTGGAAATTTTATGCCGCGATGATGCTGACGGTTTATCTGGGATTTCTGACCCATTATTATTATGCGGTTTACATGTTCTTTCTGGCAGCCGCCATGGAATGTTATCTGTTGTTTGAAAAGGCAGAGCAAAAGAGCTGGAGGCAGAAATGGAAGGACTGCATTTCCTATGGAGCAGCGGTGGTTGGTGCAATGGCTGCAGCTGTCATCAGTTATCCTGCCTGCCTGGGACATATTTTCAGGGGATATCGCGGCACAGAGGCCCTGGGGGAATTTTTCAATGTGGAAAATACCGCAGGCAGAGTGCAGTTTTTTTCAGGATTGTTAAATGAGTATGTGTTTGGTTCCATGCTGCCGTTTTTGCTGCTGGTAATTGTGCTGCTTGGGATTACGGCATGGAGCCTGAAGCGGGTGAAGAAGACGGCAGGAGCGCAGCAGACCTTTTGGGAACGGGACCGTGTTCTGTGGATTACAGGGACAGCGGTAACAGGATATTTTCTGGTGGTTGCAAAAACCGCTCTTTTAAACGCGGAGGAAGCGATCCGGTACCCGCTGCCTGTCTTTGGGCTGCTGTTGATGTTTGCGGTGATTGCTGCTGCACTTTTACTTCTGAAATGTTTTCCGGGACTTTCGATGAAATGGAACGGGCTGATTCTGACCGGGATTTTTGCAGTGCTGCTTTTCGGGGAAGGAAGGGGATTGCTGGAAGACAGGGTGCTGTTTTTATACGAGGAAGATGCCGGGAACATTGCATTTGCACAGGAAAATCATGATGTGCCCGTGATGCATTTTTATAACGGAAATCTGACCTGGATGATCTGGGACGAGTCGCTGGAACTGATGCAGTATGATGAAATCTATTTTGTGAATAAAGCGGATCTTTCACCGATTTCAGAGGAAAAGCTGGCGGCAGCTGACAGAATTTTCGTTTATGTAGCCCGGGGAGATGACGTAGAGGAAGCGCTGGACGCAGCGAAGGCTGCCATGGGAGAAGGGATCAAAGCTGAGAAAATCAGAGAGCTTTTATATTGCGATTTGTATGAATTAACAAGATAATAAAAAGGGACGTGCCCAATCTGCTTGTGAAAAGCGATTCCCGCACGTCCTTTTCATTTTCAAAAGAAGCATTGGTATCCCGGAGCTTATCCAAGAACCAGACAGTAAAACACCGCGATGGCGATGCCTAAAATGGCGCCCACAATTACCTGCAGCGGAGTATGTCCCACGAATTCCTTGAGCTTTTCCTCATAGGAAAGGGGCTTGCCCATATTCTGGAAAAACTCGATGAGTTCATTTAAAACCTGCGCCTGCAGACCGGTTTCCCGGCGGACACCTCTTGCATCGTACATGACGATGATGGCGAGAATGGCGGAAATCGCAAATTCCGCGCTGCCGCCGCCATATTGAATGCCTGCCGCAGTGGCCAGAGCACAGACTGTTGCGGAGTGGGAACTGGGCATGCCACCGCTGCCCACAAGGCGTTCTGCATCGAATTTACCATTTAAATAAAGATGAATCAGCGTTTTAAGAACCTGTGCCACGAGCCACCCGGTTGCGGCAGCCATGAAAACAGTATTGTGTACCAGTGCGTTTAAAAATTCCATGATGTTAACCCCATGTGATGTTTCTATGCTACAGCCATTTTACCCTTTTTTACAGAAAAATACAATAACATTTGAGAGCCGCTTCAAAATTGTGATTCCTGTTCGTTACTGTGAACAGTATAACTCCTGTTCACTCCGTCAATTGTGTGCCGCCGGCAGCAGAGTGAATCGTGACGGAAAGCAGAAATGGCATGCCTAAAATCAGGGCGTAGGCATAGCGGATATCGGATGCCACCGGAGTTGCCAAAAGCAGCGTAAGTATGACGCCGACAAAGGGCAGATAGAGCACCAGATATTTTCTGTCACCATATAAAAAGTGAAAAACCATCAAAAACAGCGCTGCCCAGGTGAAGGCGCCGATGCTCCAGAGGATGCCGTAGACGGGCAGAAGATCGGGCAGCTTTAATAAAATTTCACTGATTTTTACCGGCAGCATGCCCCGCAGAATCTTGGGCCATTCCAGACCGATTTCGTTGGGAGAGATGCCTTCGTTTGTGCGAAGCGTGGCGGGAGCGGGAAACCAGTAGCCTTTTGTCTGGTCGATGAAGGCTTCCAGATAGTCTCCGGGATAGGTCAGCCCGAGCCTGAGCCATAGCTGAAAATAGTCGCCCATATGGCTTTCCATATAGTCTGCTCCATTATACACCACGAGGGCCTTGATGGGGTCTGAAATGACAGGGTTATAGTAATCCGGAATCCGGGTGATGTCCGCTGCCTGATTGATCAGATCTGTTTGTTCCTCTGTCAGATCTCTTTGCGCGGTTACAACCCTTGCCACCTGCTGCAGCGGAATGGAAAGAGTTTCGGTAAAGTGGGGCTCTTCCACATTTAAGGCGCTGCAGACCGGACCTTTGACAAGCAGTGCAAGCAAAAGAATTGCGATCTGGACGGTACCCATGAGACGAAGATTTTTTCGGCATATAAACAGCACAAAGGGCAGCTGGAATAAGAAAACATAAAGTCCGTTGGAACGGAACATACAAACCAGCCAGCCGGAGAAAAACAGGCCCAAAAGCAGCTTTCGATCTTTTTTGAAGGAAAGGGAAGGCGTTTTTAGCAGCATAAATAACTGCATGGCATACAGCAGCATAAAAGCAGCGAACAGAATATCTTTCCACATGGTTACCGCAAAAATGCCGTTATAGGGAACCAGCCCCCAGAAGCAAAACCAGGTAATCAGTAAAAAGCGGGGAATTCCCTGCTTTGCCAGCAAAGAGAGACAAAAACTTTCTGTGCCGGCCAGAAGGAGCATCTGGACGATGGTGTAGCATGCAATGCCGGCATTCACATTTTTCGTCAATCCATAGCCGACAGTATAACAAAGCTGAATCAGCAAAGTGTGCATGGGCGGATGATGGCTGCTGTAGCCTTTCAGACCGGTGGCCTGGGAAAACTGACTGATGCTGTCCGGCGTCATGACGCCGGGATAATTATAGAGAAACCAGGGCAGCCAGCAAAGGAGCAGGCCGGCAAAAATGAGGATCCGCATGCGCACAGAAAGCGGGCAGGGCTTTACCCGGCGGGAAATTTTTGAAAAAAGAACCATGAGCAGCCTGACTCCGTTCCGGAACAAAAAGTAGAGTCCTGCAGCGGTAAAGACAAGATAAATCAGGCGAAACAGACCGCTGTCAAAGCTTCCCGTCAGCGTGCCGTGCTCTGCCCCCACATAAAAGGCGGTAAACAGCAGAGAAAGAAGCCCGGTGGCAGGAAAAAAGCCGTTGGGCAGCACCTGATTGGCACATAGTTCCTGAATCTGATAAAAGCAAAGCAGCAGCATGACAAAAAGAAGAAACGACAAAATACCGGAAGAAGAAAAGCTGCCGATATTTGACAGGGCAAAGGCGGCAAACCATGCCTGCAGAAGCAGAAAGATGGTGACAGGCGCAATGCGCCGGTTGATATTGTTTAGCAGTTTCATGGAAACCTCCTGTTATGACGAACATTTACTGTCGATTGACAGGGCCCACAGGCCATCTGTTCACCGACGCTAGTTAGATTGTAATCTGATCTGTTTAAAAAAGCAAGTAAGGTGTTACCGTGAACGGAGCCAACAATAACGAACATGGGCCGACGGAAATCGGAGGCGGAAATCGGAGCGCCGCTGTTTTGGTTGAAAAGCGGCCTGTATCATGATAAAATGAGCAGAAGCGGTGGTGCCGGCCGACTGCATTTTTACCGCAGCTGACTTGTGACGGCAGGGACCATGGATGCGGTAATTTGGATTGCGCGCTGTTTTTTGAAAAGGCGCGGGAACGGGAAATTTGATTATGCTCATGATTTTGATACAATGGTGCTACATGGCGGCCCTTTGTTTTGTGACGGGTTTTACAGTGCTGGTTCCTTTTGAAAAAAAGGGCGGCTATCGGGTGCGTCATGTGACCTCCTGCATGATGGCGGGAATGCTGGTGATCGATGTATTTGCCCAGTATTACAGTCTGTTTGACGGCGTGGGTCTGTGGGCCAATCTGCTGATGCTTTTGGCAGCTGTCGCGGCAGCGGTTCTGCTGCGCAGGGATATGCTTCAGTTTCTGAAAGAAAAGAAAAAGCAATGGCGTCCGTTACAGATGCTGGTGTGGGCGGCCCTTTTTTTGCTGTTTGCCTATGGCTCTTCGAGAGGCTATATGCACTATGATACCGGGCTTTATCATGCCCAGAGCATTCGATGGATTGAAGAGTATGGCGTGGTGCCGGGGCTTGCGAATCTGCACAGCAGATTCGGGTATAACAGTGCAGCTTTTGCGCTGTGTGCCTTTTTTGGGGGCTGCGGACTGACGAAATATCCCATGCACTGTGTGGCGGGATTTTTTGCCCTTGTGTGTGCGGTGAAGTGTACTGCGCTGATGGATCTGCCCGCGAGAAAACGTGTCAGACTGTCGGATTTTCTGTATATCGGGTGCATCTTTTATCTGGTAGCGGTTTTCCGGGAGCTGGTCTCCCCGGCCTCGGATTATTTTGCCATACTGATTCTGTTTTTTGTGGTGATGACCTGGATCGAGCTTTTGGAGCAGAAGGAAAAACGGATCCTGCCCTATGCGTTATTATCCGAATATCTGGTTTATGCTGCTACCGTGAAGCTGTCTTCGGCAGCGCTTCTGGTGCTGGTGCTGTATCCTGCCGTTATGCTGCTGAAGGAGAAAAAGTGGGCGCAGATCGGCGGATACCTGGCCCTGGGCGTGATCATCGCTTTTCCGTATCTTGCCCGCAACGTGATCATTTCCGGCTGGCTGTTTTATCCTTTCACTTTTTTTGATATTTTTGATGTGGACTGGAAGATATCCAAAGGCTATGCGGACAGCGATGCCGCGGAAATTCAGGTATATGCCAAGGAAATATTCGATGTATATCAGAAGGATCGGCCGTTTATGCAGTGGTTTCCCAACTGGCTGTCCGTTCAGAACGCTCTGGACAGAGTGCTTGTGCTGACGGGCTGGCTGGCGGTGCCCACAGGGATTGTGCTGATGGCAATTTCGGCGCTGCGGACTCTGCGTGGCAAACAGGAGGCGCTGCCCTTTATGGTTTTGCAGACGGCTGCTCTTTCGGGCTTTCTGTTCTGGCAGTTCGGCGCGCCGCTGGTGCGTTACGGATATTTTTATGTGCTTTGCCTGCCGTTGGTGACTTTCGGCATCCTTTATCTGAAATTTTTTTCTGCAAAGGATGTGCCGGCTCAAAATGCAGAATATCGGCTGCGCAGGAAACAGAAAGGTTTTTGGCTGTTTGGCGTGATATTGGTAGCATTTTTGTGTTACAGGGGGTATAATCTAGTTAATATGGTGCTGGAATTTGGAAAGGAGCCTTACTATGTATGGCAGCAGGATTACGGTACCTTCGAAGCCGAAACCTATGAAGTGGACGGCGTGACGATCTATGTGCCGAAAGAACGCGGACAGATCGGATATGACAAGTTTCCCTCATCCCCCATTGTGCAGGATATCGAACTGCGGGATGGAGAAAATATGGAATCCGGGTTTCGGAAAAAGGAAAGTGAGATAAGATGAAAACCTATGGTGTGATTATGGCCGGAGGCGGCGGAACCAGATTCTGGCCTCTGAGCACGAAAGCAGAGCCGAAGCAGTTTCTGAATCTGTCCGGAAAGGACATTCTGGTGAATGAAACGATTGACCGGCAGAGCGCGTTTATCGATAAAGAAGATATTTTTATTGTCACCAATCAGTCTCAGGCAGAGCTGATGCTTCAAAAAACAGAAGGGCGCATCCGGGCAGATCATATTCTGGCAGAGCCTGCAGCCCGTAATACGGCGGCCTGCATCGGATATGCTGCCATGGAGATTACGAAGAAATACAGCGATGGTGTGATGTGTATTTTTGCAGCAGATCATCACATCCGGGATGAAAAGGAATATACCCGCATCATGAAGGAGGCGGTGCGTATCGTGGAGGAAACGGACGCGCTGGTGACTGTCGGCATTCATCCCACATTTCCCTCAACGGGGTACGGATATATCAAAAACAGCGCTGTGAAGGGGAAAACTTATCATAAGGTAGATGAATTTGTGGAAAAGCCGGATGCGGATACTGCGATGTCTTACGTGGCAGCGGGTACTTATGCCTGGAACAGCGGCATGTTCGTCTGGAAAGCATCCACAATTTTAAGATACTTTAAAGAGCTTCTGCCGGACATTTATGCCTGCCTTACACAGATCGGAGATGCCATGGGCACGGATGCGGAAAAAGAGGTCATCCGGAAGGTTTATCCGGTGATTCCCAAGATTTCTGTGGATTACGGCATCATGGAGCGGGCAAAAGGTGTGCTCATGCTGGAAGGTGATTTCGGCTGGAGCGATGTGGGAAGCTGGGATACGCTGGACAGTGTTCGCACAAAGGATGAAAATGGCAATATCTCTTCCGGAGACACCCTGCTTTTGGATACGGAAAACTGCGTGGTTTACGGAAAACACAAGCTGATCGCCACCGTAGGCGTGAAAGATCTGGTGGTGGTGGAAGCGGATAATGCGGTGCTGGTCTGCCCCGTCAGGGACGCCCAGCGGGTGAAGCAGATTGTCGAAACCCTCGAAAAAAACGGCGGTGAAAGCTGGCTGTAAGGAGCGTTTTCTGTTATAAAATTGCAGAAAAGGGCGAAATTTCACGATGTCTTTTCATTTCATACATGATCTTTGAGTGCTAAGATGTAAGCAGGTTTTTTTAACAAGGAGGAAGATCATGTTGGCAGCAAAGAAAAGTACATTGGAAATGGAACGTTATGTGTCGGAGCTTATGTTGGAGCTGGGAATTCCGGCGCATTTGAGAGGATATTATTATTTGCGGGAGGCAGTGCTGCTTTCCGCTGAAGATATGGAACTGGTGGGCAGTGTGACGAAGCTTCTGTATCCCGTGATCGCCAGGCATTACAAGACAACCCTGCAGCGGGTGGAGCGGGCGATTCGGAATGCGATCGAGGTGTCCTGGGAGAGAGGGAACACCGAAGTCTTTGAGGAGCTTTTCGGATTCAGCCGTCTGACGGGTTCGACACGACCCACAAACAGCGAATACATTGCGAGGATTGCGGATAAGGTGAGACTGGATTTTTAAACGGGCAGCGCTTTATCACAAAAGGCAGCTTACAGGAGAAAAAGGATGTTATTGAGTGTAATAGTGCCATGCTATAACGAAGAGGAAAACGTGCCGGCCTTTTATGAGGAAATGTTGAAAAATGAGGCATTTCTGGAAGAAGAGGGACTGGATCTGGAGATCATCTATGTGGATGACGGTTCAAAGGATAAAACAGTTGCAGAGGTGAAAAAGCTTCATGCAAAAGACCCCCGGGTGCATCTGGTTTCCTTTTCCAGAAATTTTGGCAAGGAGGCCGGCATCTATGCGGGATTTCAGAAGGCAAAGGGAGATTATGTGGTGATGATGGATGCCGATCTGCAGGATCCGCCGTCACTGCTTCCGGAGATGTTTTCCTATATCAAACAGGGGTATGATTCTGTGGCCACCAGGCGCGTGACCCGCAAGGGAGAACCGCCGATCCGCTCTTTTTTTGCACGGCTTTTTTATAAAATCATGAATAAGATTTCAAAGACGGAAATGATGGACGGCGCCCGGGATTACCGGCTGATGACCCGGCAGGTGGTGGACGCCATTCTTTCCATGTGCGAATATAACCGCTTTACCAAAGGCATTTTCGGCTGGGTGGGATATGAGACGAAGTGGCTGGAATATGAAAATGTGGAACGGGCCCACGGAAAGACGAAATTCAATTTCTGGAAGCTGTTTTTATATTCCATCGACGGTATCACCGCATTTTCCACGGTGCCGCTGGCCCTTTCCTCCTTCATGGGAGTGTTGTTCTGCCTGGCCGCGTTTATTGCGATTGTGGGGCTGATTGTAAAAAATATCTTTTTCCATGATCCGGTGGCCGGCTGGCCGTCTTTAGTCTGCATCATCCTGCTTGTCAGCGGCGTGCAGCTGTTTTGTGTGGGCATCCTTGGACAGTATCTTTCCAAAACCTATCTGGAAGTGAAGAAACGCCCGATTTATCTGGTAAAGGAAGAGCTGTAGCATGGAAGCGATGAGAACTGTCAGCATTGTGGTTCCTGTATACAATGCTGCCGCTTATATAGAAAAAACGGTGGAAATGGTAAAAAAACAGAGTTTTGCCGACTGGGAGCTGATTCTGGTAGATGATCATTCCGCAGACACAAGCCGGAGCATTTTAGAGAGGCTTGCGGCCCAGGATGACCGGATCAGCCTGATGGTGCAAAAAGATGGCATCAAAGGAGCTGCCAATGCCAGGAATCTGGGAACGCAGCATGCCGTTGGCCGTTATCTGGCTTTTCTGGATGCGGATGATGTCTGGAAAGAGGACAAGCTCGAGCGGGAACTGGCATTTATGAAAGAAAAAGATGCCGCATTTGTATTCACCTCTTATGAATTCGGAGATGAAGATGCCACGGGAACCGGAAAAATCGTTCATGTTCCGGAGCATTTAAATTACCGTCAGGCTCTGTCCCGAACGGTGATTTTTACCAGCACCGTGTTGTTTGATACGGAGAAGCTGTCAAAAGAACTGCTGTATATGCCCGACGTGAAAAGTGAAGATACCGCCACCTGGTGGCAGATTCTGAGATCCGGCTATACCGCATACGGACTGGATGAAAATCTGGTCATCTACAGAAGGCCGAAAAAGTCCCTGTCCTCCAATAAGGCAGCGGCTTTGCAGCGCATCTGGAACCTGTATCGAAAACAGGAAAAGCTGCCGGTCATCATGAGCGCCTGGTATTTCTGCTTCTGGGCACTCAGAGCAACGCTGCGCAGGCTTTGATCTGCAGGGCGAAAGCTGCGATGGCGAGTAAAATTCGCAGAGATGGGCTTAAGCTCATTTAAGAACTGGAGGAAACAATACATGAGAAAAAATGATTCCACAAAAAGGCTGATCATACTGGCGTTGTCTCTCATCGGACTCTGTGTGCTGACGGCTTTTTATTCCTATGGATGGTTTCATTACTTTTACCAGCATATTTATCACAGAACGGGAAATAAATTCAATGTAAACGGTCATT
Organism: Lachnospiraceae bacterium; assembly: GCA_017482485.1. Classification (GTDB taxonomy): domain Bacteria; phylum Bacillota; class Clostridia; order Lachnospirales; family Lachnospiraceae; genus Gallintestinimicrobium. The sequence continues at coordinate 19,079 of JAFUMV010000097.1, read as the reverse complement.
ATCTGATCATCGGCATCTATTTTGTGCTGTTGTTTTTCTTTTCCAATACCTATGGAGCGCTGAAAATCGGTTATTTAAAGCCGGTGGATATTTTTCTGTCACAGCTTTTTGCGCTGCTTTGCGTGAACGTGATTTCCTACTGTCAGCTCTGCCTGATGTATGGCTGGTTCATTCTGGGCGGTGAGAAGATGATCACCATGACGATTCTGCAGCTTTTGTTTTCGGCAGTGTGGACCTGGCTTTGCAACGTGATATACCGTAAGGCATTTCCGCCCAGGCAGCTTTTGCTGATTCACGGAGAACGTCCCATCGAGGATATTCTGAACAAATTTGCAAGCAGGCAGGATAAATATAGAGTGGCCCGCTGCATGAACATCAGCGAAGGGTATGATGCGATTAAAAAGGCGGTTGTAGATTATGATGCCATCGTGCTCTGGGATATCCATACAGCAGACAGAAATGAACTTTTAAAATACTGCTACAGCAGATCGATCCGCGTTTATATGATGCCCAAAATTCCGGATGTCATCGTGAAGGGAAGTTCTCAGCTGCATCTGTTTGACACGCCGATTCTTCTGACCAGAGAATATGCGCTGAATGTGGAGCAGCGCATTGTAAAACGTCTGATCGATGTGATATGTGCATTGATTCTTCTGGTCATTGCCTCTCCCTTCATGCTGGTTACAGCCATTGCGATCAAACTCTATGACGGCGGTCCGGTGCTTTATAAGCAGGTTCGCTGCACCAGAGACGCCAGGGAATTTGAGATTATGAAATTCCGCAGTATGCGCGTGGATGCGGAAAAAGACGGTGTGGCCCGACTTGCTGCCAAGAACGACTCCCGTATCACGCCCATCGGCAAATTCATTCGTGCGGTGCGCATCGATGAGCTGCCTCAGCTGATCAACATTCTGAAAGGGGAAATGTCCTTTATCGGCCCCAGACCGGAACGTCCCCAGATCATTGCCCAGTACATGGAGGAAATGCCGGAATTCGCATTCCGCATGAAGGTGAAAGCCGGTCTGGCCGGTTATGCACAGGTATATGGAAAATATAACACGACTCCCTATGACAAATTAAAGCTGGATCTTTTCTATATTGAAAACTATTCGGTGTGGCTGGATATTAAGCTGATGCTTCTTACAGTGAAAATCCTGTTCTCTCCCGACAGCACGGAAGGTGTGGATGCAAAGCAGGTGACTGCCTTAAAGAAACAGGTGGAAGAACAGGAGAAGTAAGCCTATGCAGGAGAAGGAATACTGGAGAGAGGGCATGGACGCAAAGCGCTTTGCCCTCTGCGTAAAAAGTAAATTATGGGTGATTCTGGCGGCAGCTCTGGCTGGCGCTCTTTTTGCTGGGGGCATTTATCTGATTGTCCGGCAGCTGACCATGGGAGAGCCTCAGTATCGGGCAGAGGTGATGTTTTCCATCGGCTATGACATTCAGGAAGAGGATGAGACGCTGAAAGCGTTCATCAACGAATACAATGCCTATACCTGGGGAGATATGATGAAATCCGACCGGATCATTCTGCCCGTGATGGAGGCAGTGCCGGATGCTTCCAGAGAAGTGATTGAAAATTCCATCACCACGGACATTGTTTCCGACCCGGAATTTCTGACGGTCGGTTTTGTGACAAACAGGGAAGAGCTTTCCAATCAGATTGCGGTAGCCTATATCGGTTCCATGGCCGCTTTCGGAGAGACCATGCAGGGCAGAGGTCTGGTCAGCATTGAAGCCTGGAAGTCCACGCCTGCTGTCAAAGTGATTCCCCAAAACAGGGTGTTGTATGCTGCCGAGCTGGGCGCTGTTATCGGCCTGATTTTCGGTACACTTTTTCTGGCCGGCCGGTATATTCTCGATGACTCTGTTTTGCTGGAAAGTGATCTGCAAAAAAAATACGACATCCCGGTGCTGGGATATCGTACCACGGCACCGGAGGCCTATTTTAACGCTCAGCTTTCCGCCAATCTGATGCAGATGGCAAAGGAGCGGGCATTTTGTGAGGTGCAGTTAAAAGAACTGGAAAATCCTGAGATTGACTATGAGACTTTGAAGGAAGCGCCGATTGTGCTTTTCGTGGAATGGGGAACTCCCTGTCTGCGCAGGCTTTCCCATGTGCTGGAAGTGCTGAAGATACAAAAGGTGAGCCTTCTGGGGATTGTGATTACAGAAGCGGATAATCGTTTCCTGACGGCTTACTACAGCATCAGAAAGGAAAAAAAGGGATGAAGCTGCAGATACTGGTATCGGCTGTGAAAGAGGATGCAAAAAAGCTGGCAGAGAAAATGAATCTGCAGGCAGAGAGCATCATCATCAATCAGTGTGGGGAAAATAATTACGAAGAATTTGAGTTTCAGGGAAACAAAATCCGCTGCTATCATTTTGCGGAAAAAGGAGTGGGACTGTCCAGAAACAACGCGCTGCTTCGGGCGAAGGGTGATCTCTGTCTGTTTTCCGATGAGGATATCGTCTACGACAACGGCGCTGCGGAAAAAATTGTGGAAGCTTTCCGCCGGCATCCGGAGGCCGACATGCTGCTGTTTAATGTGCGGGTCTGTGACGATCGCAGAACCTACTGGACCGAAAAGTATCATCCGGTGAAATGGTATAACTGCGGCCGTTATCCTGCCTACAGTTTCGCCCTGCGGACACGGAAAATGCAGGAAAAGAACCTGACCTATTCCCTGTATTTCGGCGGCGGCGCGAAATATGCCAACGGCGAGGACAGCCTGTTTATCAGCGACTGCCTGAAGGCGGGATTGAAAGTATATGCGATTCCGGTGGAAATCGGAGAAGAGGTTCCCAGACCCTCCACCTGGTTTCAGGGCTACGATGAAAAATTTTTCCATGACAGAGGCGTGCTTTACCATGTGCTTTATCAATGGCTGGCGATGCCGATGGGACTGCGTTTTCTGTTAAAAAACAAAAGCGAAATGTGCAGCGGCAGCATCGGCTATAAGCAGGCCAGAACGCTGCTGTTTTCGGGAATCAGGGATGCGAAGAAAGGGCTGTAGCCGATGATTTTATATATTGTGATGACGGCGCTCACGATCGCGCTTTCCTGCCTTGTGGTGAGCCCTCCCATGAAAATACGATATCAGCTGACCAGACAGCAGGCCTTTAATTTCCTCTGCCTGACAGCCATCTTTCTGGTGCTTGCAGGCGTGTCAGCCCTGCGGCTGGAGGTGGGAAATGACTACGGCAAGTACGTGGACATTTTTCATGAAATCCATGGAGGAACGGATGAAGCCTATGTGGTGACGGAAGCCGGGTTTAACTTTGTGGTAGACGCAGTTTATACCCTGTCCGGATTTGAAAACTATCTGCTGGTATTTGCTGTTTTCGGGGCAGCCACCGCTTTTGTATTTTTAAAGGCCATGTATGATCAGAGCGAGGATTTTAAAATTTCCTTTGCCATGTTCATGCTTCTGGGGCTGTATTTTCGTACCTTTACCACGGTGCGGTATTATTTTGTGCTGGCGCTGACGCTGTATAGCCTGTGCTATGTGCAGAAAAAGGAATTCGGAAAATTTCTGCTGCTGATTTTGTTCGCGGCATTCTTTCATAAATCGGTGCTGGTGGTGCTTCTTTTGTATCCCCTGGCGCATATGCGCTGGAATAAATGGCTGGTGGGAGCAGGCAGCCTGCTGGCTGCAGCTGTGTTTGTGTTTCAAAAGCAGATTTTACAGTTTGCGCTGGTTTTATATCCTACCTTTAAGGACACGGTATATCTGTCTCAGGATATCGGCTTAAAAGCAAACGCTTCGGGGATCCTGCGCTGCCTGTTTGTGTTTTTGGTGGCGTTTTTGTGCCGGAAGGAAAGTCTGGGAGACGGCATGCCTATGGCACAGAACCGTTTTTATTTAAAGCTCAGCGTGTTTGGATTTTTATTGTATACCTGCGGTTCCTTTCTGCCGCTGGTGTCCAGAATCGCCTACTATGTGGTAACCCCCCAGATTCTTCTGGTGCCCGGCCTGATTGCGGGCATAAAGGATGGCAGGAAGAAAAGACTGGTGTGTGCCCTTACCTTTGCATTTTGTATTCTGTATTTCATCTACTTCCTGAAAACGGCTTCAGGCAGCGGAATCAGAGTATTGCCTTATAAAACATGGATTTTTAACGAGAAGGAATGGATCAATGGCTCAGATTTCTTTTAGCATTGTCATAGTATGCTTAAATCCGGGGAAAAAGCTGCTTCCTACGGTAGAGAGCGTCTTAAAACAGCAGTACGGTAACTACGAAATCCTGATTAAAGACGGCGGTTCTTCAGACAATTCTCTGGCAGCGGTGCCGGCGGACAGCAGGATCCGGCTGGTGACTTCGGCGGATACGGGTATCTACGATGCCATGAATCAGGCGCTTCCCTATCTGAGCGGACAGTACGTGCTTTTTTTAAACTGCGGAGATATTTTGCACGATAGCCAGGTGCTTTCTGAAATGGCGAAGGCTATTGAAAATAAAAAGGCGTCCGACTTAGAAGGAGACAGCCAGACGCACAAGGAAAGAATCCGTATTTTTTACGGAAATCAGTATAATGAAAAGCAGGACAGCGTGGTATATTCCGCGCCGGAAGTCAATGATTTTACCTGTTATCGGAATGTGCCCTGTCATCAGGTGTGCTTTTATGATATCCGTCTGTTCGGGGAACGGGGATATGACACGAAATATAAAGTGCGTGCGGATTATGAACATTTTCTGTATTGTATCTATGAGCGCCATGCGCAGGCTGTGTATACGGAGCTTTTGGTGGCTGATTATGAGGGCGGCGGATTCTCGGAAACAGCTGAAAACCGCAGGATCTCGGCAAAGGAGCACAGCGAGATCACAAAACATTATCTGGGACGGGAAAAGGTGCTGCGTTACAAAACGGTGATGCTTTTGACGCTGGCGCCCCTTCGGACAAAGCTGGCCGAAAATGAAAAATATGCCGGTTATTACAATGCTGTGAAAAACGGTATTTACAGAGTTGTGAAGAAAAGGAAATAACATCGATGAGAGTGTTGTGGGTTTGCAATATCATGCTTCCGGCCATTGCCAGAGAGCTGGGAGCCGCTTACAGCGTCCGGGAGGGCTGGCTGTCGGGAATTTTAAACCGTCTTTTGCAGGAAGAGGATCAAAAATCTCTCTCTCTTGGAATCTGTTTCCCTGTGGAGGGCGAAAATGCTTCTCTTTGTAAAAAGCTGTATCTGGGAGAGAAAAAAAGAGAAATTTCCTGTTACGGATTTGGGGAAGATCTGGCTCATCCGGAAAATTATGACGCGTCCATGGAATACAGATTCGGTCAGATCCTGTCCGATTTCGAGCCGGATCTGGTGCATATTTTCGGTACGGAATTTCCCCACGCCTATGCCTGCGCAAAAGTGTGGAACCGTCCGGAGAAAACGCTGGTGGGCATTCAGGGACTGTGCTGTGCCTGCGCAGAACATTATATGGCTGACCTGCCTGTGAAGGTGCAAAACAGTAAAACACTGCGGGATATTTTGAAAAAGGACAGTATAAAACAACAGCAGCAGAAGTTTTATGCCCGGGCTGTCAATGAGGAAAAGCTTCTGAAACTGTCCCGTCATATCACGGGGCGTACGCTGTTCGATAAAACGATAACTTCGCAGATAAATCCGGATGCATCCTATCATTTTATGAATGAGACAATGCGTGCAGGATTTTATGAAGGAAGCTGGAAAATTGAAAATTGCAGCCGGTATGAAATCTTTGTAAGCCAGGCAGATTACCCGCTGAAGGGGTTTCATTATTTGCTGCAGGCCATGAAGGAAATCCTGCAAAGCTTTCCGGAGGCGCATATACTGGTTGCGGGCAACAGCGTGATGGGAGTAAACGGAATTACGAGCAAACTGAAGATTCCCGCCTACGGAAAATATCTGCGCAGGCTGGCAAAAGAGAATGGTCTGGAGAAGAAAATCCGGGTGCTGGGGCGCTTAAGTGAAGAGGAGATGAAACAGGCGTATCTTTCTGCCCATGTTTTTGTCTGTCCTTCTTCCGTAGAAAATTCTCCCAATTCCGTGGCGGAAGCGCAGCTTCTGGGCACGCCCGTGGTGGCCAGCAATGCGGGCGGGATTCCAAGCATTATGGGGGACGGACAGGGCGGTCTTCTTTTTGAAAAGGGAGATGTGCATGGGCTGGCCCGGGCAGTCATTTCGATTTTTCAGTCCGATGCTCTGGCTGTTGATCTTTCAAAGCGTGAAAAAGATCTGGCAGCGGCAAAATATGATGGGAATGAAAATTACCGAACGCTGCTTGCCATTTACGGAGAGCTGTTATGAAAACTGTTTTTATATCCAATTACATCAATCATCATCAGATTCCTTTTTCCGATGCGCTGTATGAGCTGCTGGGAGAGGACTATCATTTCATCCAGACAGAAGAGATGGAGGCCGAACGGGTGGCCATGGGCTGGGCGCTGGATGCAGCTCAAATTCCTTATGTGGTTTTTGCCGATCAGGAAAAAGAGCGGTGTCTTGAGCTGATTGAAGAAGCGGATCTGGTGCTGGCCGGCTGGACAAAGAGAACCGATCTTTTTTTACCCAGAATGGAAAGTGCAAAGCTGACCATTCGCATCAGTGAGCGGATCTATCGGGAGGGCCAGTGGAAGGCGATTTCCCCCCGGGGATTGATCGCCAAATATAAGGAACATATACGGTTTCGCAATAAGCCGGTGTATCTTTTGTGCGCCGGAGCCTATGTGGCTTCGGATTTTTCCCTGATCGGTGCTTATCCGGATAAGATGCTTAAATTCGGTTATTTTCCGGAGATGCGCAGGCAGGATAAAGAGCAGCTTTTTGAAAGAAAACGGCGGGAAGCTGCAGAGGGCCTGCAGCTGGTTTGGGCCGGCCGCTTTATCGAGTTAAAGCATCCGGAATATGTGACACGTCTGGCGAAAGAGCTGATGGCGGAAAACAGAAAATTCCATGTGCATCTGATTGGAAGCGGTCCCATGGAAGCGCGGTTGAAGCAGGAAATTTCTGCGGCGGGGATGGAAGCCCATTTTACCTGCTATGGCTTTTTAAAGCCGGATGAAGTGCGGGATATCATGGAAAGGTGCCAGATCCACCTGTTTACCAGCAACTATCTGGAGGGCTGGGGCGCAGTGCTCAATGAATCGATGGACAGCGGCTGCTGCCCGGTGGCAAATGCGCAGATCGGCGCAGTGCCCTATCTGATTACAGACGGCGTCAACGGGTGTGTGTATGCAGATGGTTCTTATGAAAATTTTGCGGCAAAGGTAAAGGAGCTGTTTGCCCATCCTGATCGGATTGAGAAGCTGGGACAAAAGGCCTGCTGCACCATTGCGGAGGAGTGGAATGCGAAGCGCGCGGCGAAGGCGTGTGTGGAATTTTATGAGGGGTGGAAAGCGGGAAACCCTGTTATTCAAAAGAGCGGTCCTTTTTCAAAGGCGCCGGTGATTTCCGCCCGCTGGAAATATGACGAAGGTAAGCTGTAGAGGCTGTAAACTGCGCCGGCTTAAAGAAGGCGGCAGGGCAGATGGAAAGGCAGAATCCAGGCCAATGCGGCGGAAGGTGAGGACTCATGAAACAGGATATTTTACTGAGCGTTATCGTGCCTGTTTATAATATAGAAGATTGTCTGGAAAGGTGCATAAACAGCATCCGGCAGCAGACCTGGACAAACCTGGAGATTTTGCTGGTGGATGACGGTTCATCGGATTCTTCCGGCCAAATCTGTGACCGGATGGCTGCAGAGGATGACAGAATCCGTGTTTTTCATAAGAAAAACGGCGGCTCTTCCTCCGCACGCAATCTGGGCATCTCCCATGCAAAGGGACAGTGGCTGGGCTTTGTGGACAGTGACGACTGGATTGATCCTGAGATGTATGAGAAGCTTTTAAAAGCGGCGCTGGAAAACGATGTGAAGATTGCGCAGGCTTCCCGGGATGAAATCGATGAAGACTTACAAAAACGCCCCGATGTGTGTACGCCTCCCGAAAAACAAATGGTGTGCGGCGCAGAGGATTTCTTACGGGAGCTTTTGCTGCACAGGGGCGACTGCTCTTTCTGTACCAAGCTGGTGCGTCGGGAATTGTTTGAATTTCGTAGATTCCCGGAGGGAAAACTGAACGAGGATTTCTTCTTGCTGGTGGATATGCTGGGAGAGGGGTCCGGTATCTGCATTCTGCCCCAGCAGATGTATCACGTATTTTACAGGATTGGCAGCAACACCCGCAAAAAGGATAAGAATGACTTTTCACGGGTCTTTTTGGATATTGTGGATAACGCGGACTTCGTAGAGCATCTGGTGTGGAAAAAGTATCCGCAGTTAAAAACCGAGGCGGTGCGGTTTGCACTGTTCCAGAGGCTGGATTATCTTTTGCACATCCCGGTGGGGCGGATGGTGAACAGTGATCCTTTTTATTGCAGGGTGAAAAAATATCTGAGAAGTCATGTGAAGGATACGGTGACGAATCCTTTTTTGACAAAGAAAAATAAGGGGTATCTGCTGTTATTGACCATAGCGCCGAAGACGGTGCGGCGGGTACACGGTTTCATGATGAAAAGAAGAGGTTAGATGCCTGAACCGTATTTGTCAGATACATGAGCAGATGGAACTGCAAAAAAACTCCCCGGATGAAAATCCGGGGAATTTGCTTTCTCTGAGCTTATTTCAGGGGTTTGGCGCCTGCCTTCTCCTGCAGCTTCTCCACATTGCGCTTGAGCCAGCCCTTTTTCTTCTTCTCGGGCTGAGGCAGTGTGCCGCGCAGTGCCTTGACACTGGTTAAGTAAATGCCGCTTACGGTGCCTTTTACCTCTTTCTTGACGGGAACAATGTCAAAAATGCTTTCATCGCAGATCAGAGTGACGATCTGGGGACCGACCTTTGCCTTAACAACCGGAAGTTTGGTGCCGCGCATCAGCTTCGGTGTATTGTCAATGACAGCCTGAGGCAGTCCGGCCTCTTTGAGCTTCATCCTCTTTTTGTCAATAATGAGCATTGTCATTGTCTGTTTGTAAGCTTCAATCTGCTTCTGCTGCTCTTCCTGTTTCTTCTGTGCCTTGCGGCCCAGGAAATAGAGAACCACAAGAGCTACAATCAATACGAGCAGAACTACAAGTAATACCCACATCCAGGTTTTCATAGTATGGGATCCTCCTTCGGATGGTATGCTGCTATGTATCCCTGCCGCGGATCATAGCTATCTTTGTTATTTTATCAGAATTTAAGGATTTATACAAGGAGTTTTATTGCAGTTTTAAAGTCTGTGGGATATAATAGTTACTGTTCAATGGCGGCGCATACGCCAGGTGTTTTCGCGCCTTTTGCACATAAAACCCGGGGGATGGCAGCACCAAAACATGCAGAATGCACGTTTTAGTGTGCAGATGTATCCGTTGGATTCGTCTTGTAAAGCGCGTTACCGTGAACGAAGTGAACAGTAGGCGCAGACATCGGAAGGGAGGCTGATATGGGATGGAACTGTGGAATATCTTGCAGCAGTATCTGCAGCAGGCTGCAGACTTTGTCAGTTCGCATATGGTGCTGTGGAATTTTCTGTTTTCCATTGTAATTGTCTTTTTCCAGAGAAAAGATCCCCGTTCCGCCTGGGCCTGGCTGCTGGTGCTGAATGCGCTGCCGGGTATTGGATTTCTGCTATATCTGCTGGCGGGAACGGACATGCATAAGCGTAAGATGTTCAAAATCAAGGAGATCGAAGATCAGGTCAGCGAGGCGGTGCGCAGACAGGAATACAGCGTCAGAAGCAGAGAACTGGAGGAGCAGGATCCCCGTCTGCAGGGATTTTCCGACCTGGTTTATTATAATCTGTCAAGTGTGGGAGCTGTGCTGACGGATGATAATGAGGTCAGAGTTTTTACGGATGGAAATGATAAGTTCGATCAGCTGATTGCGGATATCCGGCAGGCGGAGAAATATATTTTTCTGCAGTATTATATCATTAAGGATGATGTGCTTTTTGCACGGATAAAAGATGCACTGGCGGAAAAGGCCAGGGCCGGCGTGGAAGTGAAGATTCTTTACGATGCCATGGGATGCCGCAGCACCACCAGGAAGTTCTGGAAGGAGCTGGAAGCCCAGGGAATACGGACCGCGGAATTTTTCCCTGCCATTTTCGGCAGGATGCAGCTTCGTGTGAATTACCGCAATCACAGGAAAATTGTAATTATCGATGGAAAAATCGGCTATGTGGGCGGTTTTAATATCGGAAAGGAATATATCGGCCTGGATCCGAAGTTCGGCCATTGGAGGGATACTCATTTAAGAATCCGGGGAACTGCGGTGATCCCGCTTTTGATTCGCTATATTCTGGACTGGAACTATGCGGCCAGGGAAAATCTGTTTGCCGGCAGCGATTATGTCACTTATCCGGACAAACCCTGCGGGAATACCAAAATCCAGATCATCTCAAGCGGTCCGGATTCCGCATTGCAGACGATCCGCGACAACTACCTTCGGCTGATCAACAAAGCAAAAAAGCGGATTTATATCCAGACGCCCTATTTCATTCCGGATGAAGCTGTGCAGGCAGCACTTTTAATTGCTGTGCGTTCCGGCGTGGAAGTGAATGTGATGATTCCCTGCAAACCGGATCATCCTTTTGTGTACTGGGCAACTTATTCCTATATCGGAGAACTGGTCATGGCGGGGGCCAACTGCTATACTTATGAGAACGGTTTTCTGCACTGCAAGGGCATCTCGATAGACGGGGAGGCCTGCTGCTACGGCACCGCCAATATGGATATCCGCAGCTTTGCGCTGAATTTTGAAGTCAATGCCATGATTTATGATGAAAAAGTGGCCCAGGAAATGGAAAGAATTTTCATAGAGGACTTAAAACTTTCCAAAAAGATCACAAAAGATGTGTACCGGGGACGGTCTTTGCTGATCCGCTTTAAGGAACAGTGCTGCAGACTGTTTTCTCCGGTATTGTAACTTTAAAAAAAATGTGTTAGAATGAGCGATAACGAAAAAAGCGCAATTGCGTGAAAAGATGAGGAGAATTAGTGTTATGAAGAAGTTATTTGTGACAGCAGGTGCGATTGGCCTTTCCGCTTTCATGCTGGCAGGCTGCGGCGACAAAGCGTCTGTGGATGAGACAGCTACTGCAGCAGAAGAGACAGCTGCCGCTGCAGAAGAGAGCGCTGCTGAAACAGAAGAAACCGAAACAGAAGTTGTGAAGGAATATTCCGATGAAGCATATATGGATAACCTGAATGCGGCAGATTATGTCGAGCTCGGAGAGTACCTGGGCGTTGAGGTTTCCGTGGAAGCGCCCACTGTGACAGATTCTGAAGTGGATAATTATGTGGAAGCTGCGCTGAACAACAACATGATCAAGACTGAAGTGACCGACAGAGCGGTTCAGGACGGTGATATTGCAGATATCAATTATGTAGGCAAGAAAGACGGCGTTGCTTTTGACGGCGGCACTGCTGATAACTATGAGCTGGGTATCGGTACGAACACCTTTATCGATGGGTTTGAAGACGGAATCATCGGTATGGAAATCGGTGAAACGAAAGATTTGAATCTGACCTTCCCTGAGAATTACGGCAGTGAAGAACTGGCTGGTCAGGATGTTGTTTTCACCGTAACCGTGAATAAGATCTATGTTGAAGAAAAGCCTGAACTGAACGATGAATTCGTGGCAAGTCTGGAAATTGAAAATGTTGCAACCGTAGAAGAATACAGACAGTATCTCTACGATATGCTGATGGAAAGCGCTACCGAAACATATAACTCCAATGTACAGAATGCGGTGCTGGAAGTTGTATACAATAATGCCACCTTTAATGCGGACCCCGAAGCAATGGTGGAAAGATATTATGACCGTATCGTTTCCTATCAGAAGTCCTATCTGGAATATATGGCCATGCTGTATGGTTCTGACATTGAAACACTTCTGGGCGGAAGCTGGGAAGATTATGTGGCTGAATACGAAGCTGACATGCAGGAAGCTGCTGTAACAAGTACCAGACAGATTCTGCTGATGCAGGCGATCGCAGAAAAGGAAGGCATTACCGTAACGGATGAGGATGTGGAGAAGGATATCGAAGCGCAGGCAACGGCTTACGGTTATGAATCCGCTGATGCATACAAGGAAGAAATCGGCAGTGAAATCAAAGGCTATCGTGAATATCTGATCGGCGACAAGGTGCTGACTTATCTGGTGGAAAAGGCAAATGTGACTCAGATTGAGCCTGAAACCGAAGAAGAGACTCTGGCAGAAACCGAAACTGCCGAAGAAACCGCAACGGAAGAAACAACTGAGACCGCTGCAGAGACTGAAACAGCGGCAGAATAAACGTTACTGTTCACCGGTGACGTGTATGCGAGTTAGTGTGAACGGAGCAAACAGTAGCGAATAAACAATTCATAATAACAGCTGTGACTGAATGAGGAGGAGACATGGAACTGACGAATGTAAAACAGCTTTTCAGACAAAAAGAAGAATATTTTGATAAGAAAGTGACCGTAGGAGGCTGGGTGAGAAGCAACCGCGACTCCAAGAATTTCGGGTTCCTGGTTGTAAATGACGGAACCTTCTTTGAACCCCTGCAGGTGGTATATTCTGCGGACAAGCTTGATAACTATGCGGAAATTGCAAAGATCGGCGTTGGCGCGGCAGTGATCGTGACCGGCACTATCGTTGCGACTCCCGGCGCAAAGCAGCCTTTTGAGATGCAGGCAGAAGAAGTGGTTCTGGAGGGTGCTACCGCTCCCGATTATCCGCTGCAGAAGAAACGTCACAGTTTTGAGTATCTGCGCACCATTTCTCATTTAAGACCCAGAACAAATACTTTCCAGGCAGTATTCCGTGTTCGTTCGCTGATTGCATATGCGATTCATCAGTTCTTCCAGGAGAGAGGTTTTGTATATGTACACACCCCCCTGATCACCGGCAGTGACTGTGAAGGTGCAGGCGAAATGTTCCAGGTTACCACCATGGACTTAAATAACATTCCGAAGAATGAAGACGGCAGCGTGGATTTCTCTCAGGATTTCTTCTGTAAGCCTACCAACCTGACAGTAAGCGGTCAGTTAAATGGTGAAACTTTCGCGATGGCATTTAAGAACATTTATACATTTGGCCCCACATTCCGTGCGGAGAACTCCAACACCACCCGTCATGCGGCTGAATTCTGGATGATTGAGCCCGAAATCGCATTTGCAGACTTAAAGGACGATATGCTTCTGGCAGAATCCATGCTCAAGTACATCATCCGCTATGTGCTGGAGAACGCTCCGGAAGAAATGGCATTTTTCAACAGCTTTGTGGACAAAGGACTGATCGAAAGACTGAACCACGTATTAAACTCCGACTTCGGTCATGTGACATACACAGAAGCAATTGAAATACTGGAAAAGCACAATGACGAATTCGATTATAAAGTATACTGGGGCTGCGATCTGCAGACAGAGCATGAGCGTTATCTGACAGAGAAGGAATTCAAGCGTCCTGTATTTGTAACCGACTATCCGAAGGAAATCAAGGCTTTCTATATGAAGCTTAATGAGGACGGAAAGACTGTTGCAGCTATGGACTGCCTGGTTCCCGGTATCGGTGAAATCATCGGCGGCAGCCAGAGAGAGGATAGCCTTGAGCTGCTTGAAGCAAGAATGGATGAGCTTGGCCTGAACAAAGAAGATTATCAGTTCTATCTTGATTTAAGAAAATACGGTTCTGCAAGACATGCAGGATTTGGATTGGGCTTTGAACGCTGCGTGATGTACCTGACCGGTATGGCAAATATCCGTGACGTACTTCCTTTCCCCAGAACAGTGAAGAACTGCGAGCTGTAAGAACAGGTATTTTGCCGATATGATATTGGCAGGCTGAGCAAGGATAAGTTTTCAGCAGAAGATGAAGATTGACCCGGAGGCGAGATTCGCTTCCGGGTTTTCTGCGCGGCGGCGCAGAAAAATAAAACAGAATCTTTTTTATGGCAGAATTTTATAGTATACTTATTGTACATAGGCGCTAAAAAGATATTTTGAAATGGAGATTGAAATGCATAAGAAGAGATGGGCCAGAGGAATTGCCTTTTTATTTGCATTTATGATAGCAGTGCAGCCGATTTGCGTGCGTGCAGAGCGCACACAGGCTCAGGTACAGCAGGAACGGGAACAGATTAAACAACAGCAGCAGAACACTCAGAGTCAGTATAATCAGGCTCAGGGAGAACTGGGAGAGCTCCAGGAGGAGCAGAACGCCATTGAAGAGGAAATTCAGACGCTGGATGACCAGTTGGTGGAAATTATTGCCAGTGTCAGCCTGCAGGAAGAGCAGATTGCGAAAACAGAAGAAGAGATTGCGCTGGCACAGGAAGAATATGATGCTGCAAAAGAAAAACAGGAGGCGCAGTATCAGGCCATGAAGAAGCGTATCCGTTACCTCTATGAAAAGGGGGAAACCAACTATGTGGAGCTTCTGGTTAAGGCCAGCAGCTGGAGTGATATGCTCAATCAGGCCGGTTATGTGGAAAAGCTGTATGAATATGATGCAAAAATGCTCCGTCAGTACGTGGCGCTGAAGGAAGAGGTTGCCGCCGAAAAAGAAGAGTTGGAAGATGTGAAGAGCGAACTGGAAAGCCAGATGCATGAAATGGAAGAAGAAAAGGCCGCAATGGAAGAGATGATGGAAGAAAAGAAAGCCGCCTCTGCGGACTTTGATTCTCAGATTGCCAGAGTAAAGCAGGAAGCGGCAGCTTATAAAGCCCAGATCAAGCAGCAGAATGCTCAGATCAAGCAGCTGCAGGAAGAGGAAAATGCCATCATCAAAGCCGAAGAGGAACGGCGCAGAAAAGAGGAAGAGGCGAGAAAGGCGGCAGAAGAGGCAGCACGCAAAGCGGAGGAAGAGAAGAACAAATCTCAATCCTCAGACAGAGATTCTTCTGAGAGTTCCTCCACATCATCGGAAAGCTCATCGTCATCTGCAGGAGGTTCCTCTTCATCAGGCAGCACGTCATCAGGCAGCACGTCATCAGGCAGCACATCTTCGGACGGCATGAAGACAGTGCCTCCTGCCACCGGTTCCACCGGCGAAGATGTGGCAAAATATGCCTGCCAGTTTGTGGGAAATCCTTATGTGCTGGGCGGAACCAGCCTGACGAACGGCGCAGACTGTTCCGGTTTTGTGCAGGCGGTTTATAAGCAGTTCGGCTATAATCTGCCGCGAAGCTCCACGTCACAGCGAAGTGCAGGAAGAGAAGTTTCCTATAGTGAAGCGAAACCCGGGGACATCATTTGTTATGCGGGCCATGTGGCGATTTATCTGGGCGGCGGTCGGATTGTGCATGCCAGCACAGCGCGCAGCGGCATCAAATATGGAAATGCGAACTACAGAACGATTTTGACAGTGAGAAGAATTATCGGATAAAAAAAACCGGCATTGCAATTTGCATGCCGGTTTTCTTACGTTTCACAGGAAATTTCTTCGGATTTGCGATAAACAGGGGTCATTCTGCGAAGGTGTTACTCTGCATGCATTTGGAACTGGCACTGTTGTTGAATCCGGTATGCGTCAAAGTAACGGTTTTCCATGGGAATCCATTTTTCTAAAAAAGCGTTCAGCCTTTGTGGACCGTTGCGATGCAATATTCGTTCTTTTTGCGTGCAGAGGTCTGCGGAAAGAAAAAGGGACATGTCGTAGGCTGCTCTGAATTCCGGCCGCATGCTGTAGGCGCCTTCGATGATGAGCAGAGAGCGGCCGCTGCTATGACAGGGCTGCACTGAAAAATCACCCACAGAGCAATCGAAACGCTGCCAGGTCAGATGAGGAAGGGGGGCGGCAGGGATTGAGGGAGCGCTTTGCTTCCTCGTGTCGGAGACTGACATTTTTTGTCTGTGGGCGGTCAGCGGAATTATGATCTGTTCCAGAAAGCGTTCGTAGTGGACATTGCCGCCTGCTTCCAGCAGCCTTTCGGGCGTGCGCAGAGAAAGGGGAAGAAAAAAATCATCCATATGAATGACATCGCCGCTGAAGCGTTCCGCCAGTTTGCCCGCCAGCGTGGTCTTCCCGGAAGCGCTGTTTCCGTCGATTGCCAGAACCAGCGGCTGTTCTGAGAGTTTGTTCTCAATATAAGTACAAAGAAAGTCATAGGTTACGTTCATGGATATGTTACTCCTGAATCAGTTTTGCTTTTTTTAATGCCAGTACTACGGGCGGAATGAGAATGAGCTGACAGAGAATCCCCGGAATTGCATTTGTAAATGCGCCTGCGAAAAACATGGGCAGCGTAAATGCATTACCAAGAAGTCTGTTTAAGATAAAAGCGGCAATCCCCCAGACAATTCGTCCGCCGATCATTGCTCCGATCAGGGAAGTGTAAAGGTGCAGCGTCTTTTTGGGAAGCGTTTGATAAAGGAGACCGCAGAATGCGCCGTAGGAGGCCAGCTCAAAGGCCATGGACAGACCGGTGGGCATCAGGGGCGGCATGCCGAAAAGCAGGCTGCGCAGAATGGGCGCGACCAATCCCACTGAGAATGCATACGCAGGGCCGGCGGCAAAACCGCATAAAAGAACCGGCAGATGCATGGGCAGCAGCATGTTGCCGATCGCCTGAACCTGGCCGGTGATGAATGGAAGGACAAGACAGAGCGCAAGACATACGCCTGCTGTCACGAGCTTTTTAATATTTTTCATGAAATCCTCCTTGTGCACAACAGGGAAAAATTCTGCGGGTGGCCCAAAGCAGAGAACTGTTGTGTCGTAAAAAATTAGTCTGACCGGCAATTTGCCGTTTTGCTGGATGGCTTGGCCATCGTCTGCCAAAGCAGGAGTCTGCTCCGGTTCGTGATCCCTGGAGGATTCTATTTGAGTATAGCGAAAAAAAGAGTAAGCGTCAACGGGGAAGTTTTTTGCATGGAAAACTTATGATTCAAGAAAATCTTTCAGACATTCCAGCGCCCGTTCTACCAGCTCGGTCATGGTCAGGTCAGCTACGCCGACCACGTGATTGCTGCATTTATTCACAGGAAGAAGGATTTTCTGAGCCTGGCTTTGCCCAACGGCAATCGCCATGGCGGGGGTGATTTCGCCAAACAGAGAATCCGCAGCGAGAATGCCCAGCGGACCGATGATAAAATCCGCATTGCGGCAGGCAACGATGACCGGATTTTCACCGGTTGCGCCATTGTCCGCGCCGGCCTTGAGCATGGCAGCTGTGGCCGTAGCGTTTGTGCCGATAGCCAGCAGATGGCAATGCGGAATATTTTCTTTTTTAATGCGCGCGGTCAGGAGACTTCCCATGCGGCCCCCCTGCCCGTCTATGATAACAATATTCATGTGTGCCTCCTTATCTGAATGAACTGCGCTTTCGGCTGTCATCTTACAGCTGTCCGATCGCACCACGTTACATCATTTTACCACGAACCACCCCTGCTTTCTACACTTTTTCTTGCCAGAAGACCAATCATGAACTAAAATGAAGCATGTAAGCCTCGCGCCGTGTGGCGAGGCTTACATGCGCTACTTCGCAAAAAGCGCAGCGTTTGCGAAGGGACCCGATCGCCTCGCGCCGAGTGGCGAGGCTTACATGCGCTACTTCGCAAAAAGCGCAGCGTTTGCGAAGGGACCCGATCGCCTCGCGCCGAGTGGCGAGGCTTACATGCGCTATAATATAAAGGAAACGGAGCAATTATGAATTTACTTTCCATAGAACATCTTACAAAAGCATATTCCGAGCGCAAGCTCTTCGACGATACAGATTTTTATCTGCAGGAAAATGAAAAGGTAGGTATCATCGGTATCAATGGTACCGGAAAATCCACGCTGTTAAAAATTATGGCAGGACAGGAAGAGACGGACGAGGGCACTGTGACCGTGGCAAATCATGTAGTGATTGGCTACCTGCCCCAGCATCCCCTGTTTGATCCTGAAATGAAAGCTTTGGACTGCGTGCTGGCCGGGCATGCACAAAGCTATCTGGGAAGGGCGGCCAGATTGGGGGAGGCCGATTATACTGCAATGCAGGATGCGGCAGATCGGAACGATCTGACCACCCGGGCGAAAACGATGATGACAAAGCTTGGCATTACCAATTTTGACCAGAAGGCGGGAGAACTTTCCGGCGGGCAGAGAAAACGTCTGGCGCTGGTGAGCGTGCTGTTAAAAGAGGCAGATATTTTAATTCTGGACGAGCCAACGAACCATCTGGACAATGAGATGGCAGACTGGCTGGAAGAACAGCTTAAAAACAGGCGCTGTGCGCTGGTGATGGTCACCCATGACCGGTATTTTCTTGACAGTGTCTGCAACCGGATTGTGGAAGTGGATAAGGGAAAAATTTATTCTTATCAGGAAAATTATTCGGGCTTCTTGGAATTGAAGGCCCAGCGGGAAGAAATGGCGCAGGCAAGTGAGCGGAAGCGTCAGAGTATTCTGCGGACAGAGCTTGCCTGGGTGCAGCGCGGTGCCCGCGCCCGTTCCACCAAACAGAAAGCAAGGCTGGAACGTTACGAAGAATTGAAAAGCAGACAGGCGCCTGCTGCTGACGGACAGGTGGAACTGGGCAGTGTTTCCAGCCGTCTGGGCAGAACAACGGTGGAAATTTCCAACCTCTGCAAAGGGTATGGTGATCGGCAGCTCATTAATAACTTTAATTATATTTTCCTGAAAAATGACAGAGTGGGATTTATCGGCACAAATGGCTGTGGGAAAACTACCCTCATGAAAATGCTGACGGGACAGGAAATGCCGGACAGCGGTGAAATTGTTGTGGGACAGACCGTGAAAATCGGCTATTATGCCCAGGAAGTAACGCATATGGATCCGAATGAGCGGGTGATTGATTATATCCGGGATGTGGCGGAAGTGATTCAGACTTCGGACGGCAGAATTTCCGCTTCTCAGCTGCTGGAGCGTTTTCTGTTTGACGGCAGCGCCCAATACAGCCTGATCGGAAAATTGTCCGGCGGTGAAAAACGACGTCTGAATCTGTGCCGTGTGCTGATGGGTGCACCAAATGTGCTGATTCTGGACGAGCCCACCAAAGATCTGGATATCACAACGCTGCCGATTCTGGAAGACTATGTGGATCATTTTGAAGGCATTGTGTTCATAGTTTCCCATGACCGGTATTTTCTGGATC
>JAFUMV010000096.1 GCA_017482485.1 Lachnospiraceae bacterium | reverse complement strand
TTTCCGGTGTCGATGCGATCTATATCGTGACCGGGTATACTGACATGAGAAAATCTATCGATGGTTTATGCGCTCTGGTTCAGGAACAGTTCCCTGCCAATGAGAACTTAAATGCACTTTATCTGTTCTGCGGACGGAAATGTGACAGGTTCAAAGCGCTCTTGAAAGAACCTGATGGTATGGTATTGATCTATAAGAAGCTGACTGTACAGGGACGCTACCGGTGGCCAAGGGACAGATCCGAAGTCAGGAATCTCTCCTGGAGAGAGTTTGACTGGCTTATGTCCGGCATCGACATTGATCAGCCAAAGGCAATAAAAGTGACCTGTTTTTTGCAAGCACTTTTTGGAGAATGTTGCAAAATATTTTTGGAGAATGTTGCATCTCCAAATTGGAGAAAGTTGCAAGGCTGCGGGTGGCAGCTTTTCTGCCAGCCGCATAGCCATTGCAGATCATATATAGTTGTTACAGCGTGAGGTGTGAGAACGGCAAATCCGGTTCATATTCCTCATGTGCATGTTCCCTGAAATAACGGAACTCCTCATCCAGCTTTTTGGAGTGGACGAAATCATTCAGATATCTCAACTCTTCTTCAGCGCGTTTGTGATCCTCTATGAGACCAAGAAGATATTCATGCATTTCTTCATAGCGCTCCTGAAGATTTTGATACATAGCTTGTTCCTTGATAACCTTATTATTTTTAGCCATTGTTACCTGCCTCCTGACTGCTGATTCTTGAAAGGGTTTTACTGATACTTGATTCCCGCAACCGATTGTTGATTCCTGGAAACAGAATCAGTTCCACATGGTGCGTGAGTCGACCAATCAGTGCTGTTGTCATTCGTTGGTCATAAAGGACGTTCACCCACTGTGAGAATTCAAGATTCGTGTTAAGAATCACTGATTTCTGCTCGTGTATCTCTGAAAGATAATCAAACAGAAGCTGCGAACCGGTGCGGTCATACGGAACATATCCAAATTCATCCAGGATCAGTATCTGGGCACTGTTAAGTTTCTTTTTCAGTGCGGTAAGTTTCCCACTGCTCTGGCTCTCAGAAAAGAGATTGATGAGTCCGGCCGTGCGGTAGAATCTTACCGGGATTTCCTGATTACAGGCAGACATGCCGATCAGTATGGAGAGCATGGTCTTACCGGTTCCGGTACCACCGTACATGATGACGTTTTTTCCTGCATGATAGAAATCCAGGTTTAACAGGCTCTGGAAACCGGTGCCTTCCGGGAAGTCTATCTCATTGGTCCGGAATTCTTCCACACGGTATCTGCGCGGAAATCCGGCGGTATTAAGGAACTTACTCTTTCTTTTGGCTGTCCGGTATTCAATTTCGTTTATCAGAAGGTTTAAAAGGTATTCCTGTGGTGTATCTCCTTTCTGCAGATAAGCCTGTCCTGCAAAGTTTGTGGACAGCTTGAGCTGCTTGCAGCATTCTGCAATGGATTTTTCTATATCAGCCATTGGATGCACCTCCCTTCTTAAGGGCGGCATCCAGCATCATCAGATCATTTCGAAAAGGAATGACCTTCTGCTGCGGCAGTAAGGTTTTATTTTCAAGCGGCGGCAGAAGCGGTACATCTGCAAAGGCACGCCTGTAAAGGCTCTGCAGACTGTCTGGATCTGTGGCATTCAGCCGGACTGCTTCGTCAACTGTTTTGACGGCACTGGAAAATCCGGTCCTTTCTGTAAGTTCAGCAAGGATCTTCAGGACGCGCCCGCGTTCCTTGTTTTCACAGTTGTCCATGTATATCTGCATGGTCTGGGGCATCATGTCATAAATACCGCTGTTGCGCAGAGAGCGTGGTTTCCTGGCGATATATGTAAGATATGGAAGCCAGTCCATTCTTTCATGCTCATCACCGTAAAGGCGCCTGTGGCGAACCACCTCGTGCATGTCTGCGTCCATAACGACCACTGAAGATGATGTAATCTTAAGATTTACGATGGATTCACAAAAAGCCGGCGAAGCGGAATAACGGTGCTTTCCTGCATCAAGGGTAAACTTGCCATATTTATCTGTTGTCGCGGTCGTGTAAAGTGCTGTATCAAATGGGATGGAAGGAAGCGGCAATAAACGAGCCTTATCTTCCTCAAACAGCTCACTGATGAAGCGCTTCTCATCGTCATCATAATGCTCACGCTGCATATCGATTTCACAACGGCCAAGAAGGTGACAGTTTTCTTCTGCAAGCTCATCAAAGCGGGGCACCGGCACAAGTTCGTTGCGCCGAAGATAGCCGACCTTGTTTTCTACATTCCCCTTTTCCCATCCGGATTCGGGATTCATGAATACCGGCTTGATGCGGTAGTGCTCACAGAATCGCTGGAAACGCTCTGCGATATCGCGACCGCCACCTTTAATGACTTTGGTAACGATGGTTCTGGTATTGTCAAACCAGATTTCCGTGGGAACTCCACCGATGTGTTTAAATATGGCAACCAGCCCTTCCAGAAGGCACTCTATATTTTCCCCATAGTTAAGCTGCAGGAAGCCACCATTACTGTAGGGAAAACTCAGCACAAGGTACTTGGCTTCGTGATAAAGCTTGCCGTTTTCGTAAAAATCAGCGGTTCCAAAATCGGCCTGGGCTTCACCGGGATCATGATTAAGCGGAATGTAGCCATCGGTTTTCCTTAGTCGTAGTTCCTCTTTCTTCTGTTTGACGTATAGTGCAACAAGCCGGTAACTGCAGTCAAAGCCCGCCGCCTCATTTTTAAGCCGCTTATAGATTCTTTTGGCTGTATGTCGCTGCTTTCGTGGGGCAAGCTTGTCTGCCCGCAGCCATTCATCAATCATAGGCTTGAATGGGTCAAGCTTGGATTCGTGAATTTCCGCCGATACTGGTGCGGGCGATGGACTGTTGAAGTCCTCCATATCCACATATTTTTTGACCGTCTTCCAGTTAAGACCTGTTTCAGATGCAATTTCAGAAATGTTCTTGTCTTGCTGATAGAACATTTCTCTGATATGATGTATCTGATCCATTGTAGTTGACATTCTCCTTTCCTCCTTGTTTTTATTTGTTTGCTACAACAAAAACAAGGTTAATGGTTTTGGACTATGTCTGCAATGGATCTTTTTATAGAAAAGCTCATACTTGGTGGCTACCACTCGGGCGCTGCACCGTTCCTGAGAGCTTTTGGAAATGCTTTGCATTTTTCTCCAATTTGGAGATGCAACATTCTCCAATTTTGCTTTGCAACTTTCGGTAATTTTATTTTACAACAAACA
>JAFUMV010000095.1 GCA_017482485.1 Lachnospiraceae bacterium | reverse complement strand
TCCTTTGTTCCGTCAAGGGAGTCCGGTCCGTAAATTTTGAGCACATAATCCGGATACTTTTCATGCACCTTTAAAAATGCCCGGACCAGCATGGGCTGATTTTTAAAGTCCACCAGCCTGCCGCTCTGCACCACTTCTTTTCGAAAAGGCGCATCCTTGGGCCCATGAATATATTTTTCATGAATCGGATTTAAAATGATTTTACTGTGATTGCGGGCACAGGCAGGGAAAAAATCCCGCTGCCCTTCCGTCTGAAAAACAAATCCGGACGCGGTAGGAAACAAAAGGGGAATCTGAATTTTGTCCATCAGACCGTCATAATGCCCCTTCGGATCCGTCCGCACACAGATGATGGTTTTCTGTTTTGTGAACAAAGAAGAAATCAGAGCCCTGTAATTGGCTTTCTGTCCGAACGCGATCAGCACATCCGGCTTTTCTTCTTTGATGAATTTTCTTAAGTAGGAAAAACGCAGAAAGATTTTGGCAAATCTGGATTTCTTTTCATCGCTTTCCTTCGGTCCCACGATGACGCGGCGCACTTTTTCATCCAGCGAAAACTCATTTTCCGCCTTCCACTCAGTGGCCACAATCACTTCATATCCTTCCTGCGCAAACTGGTGTGCCAGATTGGTCACCACCCGCTCTGCGCCGCCCTGTTCCAGGCAGTTTAAATGAAATGCAATTTTTCGTTTCATTTGACTCCTCTTTCATCCGAACGGTTTCTCATCCGGCAATCGTCAGAATTTTTTTTGCATAGGCTTCATCCGAAAACTGCGCTGCCCTCTGCCTTGCCGCTTCCGCCAGCTGCTCCAGACGCTTTTCATTCTTCAAAAGCTGTTCCAGAAGATCGGCAAGCCGTTTTTCTTCTTCGGTGATCACGGCAGCCTCCAGATTCTTTTGATCATCCATCACCGGCACCAGAATGCCGTATTTTTCTTCCAGAACTTCCTGTTTTCCCACCACTTCCAAAAAGCGGTCGGAAAGAATTTCCGCCGGTCCGCTCATACAGTTGGAAAACACTGCACCTGCCCCACAGGCCATCGTTTCCACCAGCGCGTTGGGAAACCCTTCCATGGCAGAAACGCCCACAAAAAGTGCTGCCTGTTTCATCCAGGGAAAGGGATTTTTCTGCAGCCCCGCAAAACAGATGCGATCCGTCACACCAAGGTCAGCCGCCAGTTTTTTATATTCTTCGAAACTGCCCTCGCCCACCAGGCACAGCCGGGCATCAGGCACCCTGTCAGAAAGCAGCTTCATGCATTTGATCAGATGCCAGAATTCCTTGACATCATCTTCCCGGCCCACGCTGATGATCATTTTTTTATCGGAAAAATCAGGCATATCCGGCACATCCTTCGCCGCCATCTCTTCCATCATTTTACAGTCATAGGGATTGTAGAGCACTTCCGTATTTTCCGCCCCGAAACGGTCCTTCAATTCCTGTGCAATCACCTCGGAACAGCAGATCACTTTATCGGAACGCCTGCAAAACAGCTTTAACTTCCCCGGATTGTCCATGTCCATATAGCTGCGCACGCCCGTCCAGATTTTCCCGCAGACAGGCGTCAGCACGTTGATCAGATTGGCCGTGGGGCCAAAGCTGTAGGTGATATGGGGCTTTAATTTCTTTTTGAGCGCCTGCATACGTCCGATCCGCTTTCCCACGTTCATAATTTTCTGCAGCTTTCCCTCCGCCGCCGGCACATCCAGATTCACCACCGAAAGGCCGGTGATATCATAAGCGATATCCGCATCGGAGAACATGGCGATGGTCACATCAAACCAGGGCTCCATGATTCTGGCCGTGCGCACGCACACCCGCTCAAAGCCGCCCTGATGCAGCATGGGCACCACCAGCAGAAGTTTTTGTTTTAACGGTTTGGTTCCGTTTCCCATAAAGGTTCCCCTTTTTCATAAAAATTCATCATTTTCTGTGCCTGATCGGCCACGTCAAACCCGGCCGCTCTCAGCTCTTCCAGCCGTGCCCTGCGGTTTTTCGTCTTTGCATCGGCACCTGCAAGCACCCGGTCGGCCCACTTTTGCGGCGTTTCAGAAAGGCTCGCATATTCCACAAGGTCTGTGATTCCAACCTCTGTGGTGATGGTATCCGCAATCACGCAGCACAGGCCTGACGCCTGGGCTTCCAGCACGCTTCCCGGCAGTCCCTCATACAGGGAAGGAAACAGAAAAACATCCATGGCCTGATAATAGTCCGCCACATTTTTTTTACTGCCCAGAAACTGCACTTTGTCTGCAATTCCCAATTCTTTTGCCTTCTGTTTTGCGGCCTCCATGCCGCCGCCTTCTCCCACCAAAACAAGCACGGCATTTTCTCTTTTCTGACAGACAGCTGCAAAAACCTCCAGCAGAAATCCATGATTTTTCGCCTCATGAAAACGGCCCACATGACCGATCACCAGACGGTCCGAAACGCCCAGCTGTCTGCGCATTTCTTCCCGCATCCCGGGATCATAGGCATATTTTTCCAGCCCGATGGCATTGGGAATGACATGCACAAGGCCCTTTTTCCATGCTTTTTCTCCATATACCGCCTGACCTGCAAGGGCAGAGCATGCAAGACAATAGTCCGTTTTTTTCCACAGATTCTTCCGCAGCAGCCGGGTCATCACGCCTTTTAAGCCGCTGTCTGTTCCCGCGCTTCTGGCATGAGCCATGGTCCGTTTTACCCCAAGACTTTTTGCGATAGGAAGATAGATGGACGCCGTGCTGGTCATGTGACCGTGCACCGCCGCAAATTCCTGATGTTGTGTAAAAAACTGTTTCCATGCCTTCCGATAGGAAAGCCAGTTATATACCTTAAACCTGGGCAGACGGTAGATTGTTCCGCCCAGAGACTCAATTTCCTGATCAAAAAACTCCGGTTTTGAGCTGTGCACCGCAAAATCAAACTGTACCCGCTCTCTGTCCATGTGGCGGTACAGGTCCATCACCCGGCTTTCTGCTCCGCCCAGACTGGTGCCGCCCAACACCTGCAAAACCCGAATCGGTTTGTTCATAGTATCTGTCTTCCTTTCAAAATGTACGATGCAGTTTTTGCATCCGTACACCGTTTATCCTCTGCGCAGCGCCCGCTTTGCTCTTGCTGCCCACTGCTTGCCCAACGCAAGCCCATACTCTTTTATACGCGCCGGCAGGCTCTGGGGTTTTGCTTCCATCTCAAAAAATACACTGTAGGACACAAATCTGTCCGGATTTTCCGAAAACATCTTTTCATAAGCATCCAACTGCTGTTTCGTGGAGTGGTTGGCATGGATCACCAGCGTTGTGATGCCTTCCTTATCGGTAAAGCAGAAGCGGCGGAGAAAAGAAATCGGCAGCCACACCATGCCCCAGCGCTTGTAGGGGGCGGTTCCAAATCCATCGGTGATGCAGCGAAATCCCAGCTCTTTTAAAATTTTCACAGTCGTTCGATCCAGCGTATGCCCCGGTGCCATGAAAATATCGGTGTAAATTCCTTCTTTTTCCAGCAGCTCTTTCCCCTTCGCCAAAAGTGCTCTCTGTTCACTTTCCTGTCTGCCCGCAAATTCCGACTGAGGATTCAGGGGAAAACAACCGCCCTTTTTCGTAGCATACAGATGATTGCAGCCATGCATGGCAAGGCAGAAACCTTCCTTTTGCAGATTGATCATTTTCTGATAGAAATCGGGATCTGCTTCATCCACTGTTAACTTCGGGTCCTGATTTTGAGGCACAATTCCCAAAAGAGGAAAAAAATTGTATTTTCGAAAGAGTGATACAAAAGCGTCAAAGCTCTTCCAGTCCATGTCCGGTGTAATATCGTCCATTCTCACCGCAATTTTCATCGCAATCTCTCCTTGTTCTTCTGCCCTGCCCTCCGGGATGCTGTCAGCATTCATTCGCCTGCAGAATCCCCACAGAGCACCATGCCCGGCTTCAGCTGGGCCTCACACACATATTCTTCGATTAAAAGAGAGCCGTCCACCGTGCGCACGATCAGCTTTTCATCCATGATGTCAATGATTTCTCCCGGCGCATACATGGAGAAATCCAGCATTTCATCAAAGGGATGCGCGCTCCACACCGTAACTTTGTCCTTGCCGGCATAGCAAAACGCGCCGGGAAAAGGTCTGGACACCGCCCGGATCAGGTTGTAAAGGTCGCGGGTTCTTTCATGGAAATCCATTTTTCCGTCCGCGGCCGTTCTCTTGCCGTTCCAGCTGTCAAAATCTTTGGAATCCCGTCTCACCCGGATGGTGCCGTCCTGGTGGGCCTTCAGAAGCTTTGTGATCAGTCTGCGGCTGACCAGCACATTTTTGTACTGAAGGGTGCGGATCGTATCATGAGGATTGATGGCAAACATCTCATTGGCAAACACATTGGGGCTGTCCGCCTTATCATCATACTGGAACATATTCAAAATAAACCGGGTATCACCGCGCACCACCGCCCAGTTCAGGGGAGAACGCCCTCTGCCGAAAGGCAGATAACCGCAGCCTCCATGCAGACCGAATACGCCGTGTTCAAACTGATCCAGCACATCTTTCGGAATCAGGCGCTGCCAGCTCATGGAAATACCGAGGCCAAATTCATTTTCTGTAAAAAAACGTTTGCTTTCTTCATCATTTAAGCTGTAGGAATGGGTTTCGTACACTTCAATGCCGTACTTTTCCGTAAGCCAGGAAAGTCCCTGATAACCGGAGACCTGATTTTTCTTCAGCACATCCGGATGAATGGTCACCACCAGATCCACTTTCGCAATCCCGTTTTGCATGATATATTCCACAATGTCGGCGGTCATATCCTTAACGCCGAAAATTACCACATCGTAACGCATAAATTTTCTCCTCCCGTTTGACCCGCTGCCTGCGCTGCTTCATTTGATTCTTTCCGCCTAATCGCGCAAAACAGCCGTCCGCAGAGCGTTCGGCTGTCTTTATTCTACATAACAGATAAACCCTGCAGACCTGTTACCATTCTACAGGTTATTTTTGTACCAGTCAATCGCCAGCTTGATTCCCTTTTCAAAATCATAATCGGGATCATAGCCAAGCAGCTCTCTGGCTCTTGAAATATCCGCATTGGAATCGCGGATATCGCCGGCTCTGGGGGGGCCGAAAACAGGCTCCACTTTGATGTTTAAGGCATCGCAGAGTCCGTAATACAGATCGATCAGAAAAACTCTGCCGCCGGAACCGATATTATATGCCTTGCCGGCAGCTTCGGAAGAAGCCAGACAGGCCTTTAAGTTCGCCTCAATGACATTGTCCACATAGGTGAAATCTCTGGACTGTCTGCCGTCACCGTTGATGGTGGGCACTTCGCCGTTTAAGAGCATCTTCAAAAACTTCGGAATGACTGCGGCATACATGCCTTCCGGATTCTGTCTGCGGCCGAAAACATTGAAATAACGCATGCCGTAGGTGTCCAGACCATAAAGCACCTTATAAAGTCTGCCGTATTCCTCATCCACTTTCTTGGTCAGAGCGTAAGGAGAAAGGACATTTCCCTCGATGCCTTCCTTCTTGGGAAGTCCGGGATGATCGCCGTATACGGAAGAGCTGGAGGCATAAACGAATTTCTTCACACCATTCTGTCTCGCCGCTTCCATCATGTTCAGCGTGCCCACAATATTGTTGTGCGCATAAAATACAGGCATTTCGATGCTTCTGGGAACGCTGCCCCAGGCTGCCTGATTCAGCACATAGTCCACACCCTCGCAGGCTTTCATACAGGTATCAAAATCCTTGATATCCCCTTTGATGAAGGTGTAATTCGGATTATCCTGAAACATTTCCACATGCTTCGGATTGCCGGTGGAAAGGTCATCCAGACAGCGAACCTTATAGCCCATGTCCAGAATCGCTTCACACAGGTTGGAACCGATAAAGCCCGCTCCGCCTGTCACTAAAAACACACTGTCTTTATCAAATACAAGATTTTTATATCCCATCTCTCTGCCGGCCGAAACGGCCGCTCCTCTCTGATTTGCGGGACCACATTCTGCGCCGCCCGCCATACTCTATTATTCTTCCGTTTCAAACATGATCGAATTGCCGGAAACCTGTCCCTTATGCCCTCCCAGGAGGCAGGATACCACATGCTTGGCATACAAATCTCTTCCCTTGGCATTCAGATGGACGCCGTCTTCCAGGTATTCATCCGCATCATAAGCATCAATGCCCATGTTGTTGTAAGGATCCATGCCCAGTACGCCGCAGTCGTTGACCGGCTGCTCCACTACCCTCGCGTAGTTAAAAAGACCTTTGTCTCCCATATTCAACACACCGTTTGAGAAATAGGAACCATAGGTGGGGCCAATCAGCAGGATTTCCGCTTCGGGGCACACTCTCTGTACAACACCCACCGCTTTTTTCAGCGCCGTGCCGTATCCTGTCCAGGGGCGTTCCGAACTGTTTAATTCTGCCTGCTTTAGGAAGTCATTCATGCCGTACGCCATGATCACAACATCGATCTCATTCTTCATCGGCAGCACTTCCTGCATCACATGGTAAGCTTCTTTCCCGATCAGCTGATCCACGGAAATACTTTCCTCCAGAATGCCTACCATCTTCGCCAGGGAAGCGTCCGCTCCCATGCCCAGATCCCATTCGTTGTCGTCTGCATCGATGGTCGCGCTGGTTCCGCCGATGGCAGCATTGTAAACCACCGCTTCATAACCTTTCTCCGCAAAATAGTACTCCACCCGGGCAGCAACACCGTCTTCACCGCGGTAATTGCCCCAGATACTGTCACCGAAAACAAGAATGTCGATCACATCATCCTGTTCTTCTTCGCTCTCCGGGGCGGGCGCTGTCTGAGAAGCTTCCGCACTTTCCTGGTTCTCGGCGGGCGTTGTCTCCGAAGATTCTGCAGATGCAGTCTGGGTCTCCGGCACTTCTGTTTCAGCGGTTGTTTCTGCAGGCGTCTCAGCCTCTGTTTCCGCGCTTTCCGTTGTCTGTGTAAGCAGGCTCAACTGCGTGCGCAGCTCTTCGTTCTCTGCTGACAGCGCCTCCAGCTTTGCCTGATATTCCTTGATTTCTTCTGTATAGTCTGTGCTTTGGGCACACCCTGAAAGTACAGCGCCGCCCAGTACCGCTGTGGCCAGGACAACACTGCAGATCAGTTTTGAAATTCTTTTCATGCAATCACCTCTTTAAGATTCTTTTCCACCATAACGCTTTTGAGTATATCTTCTTTTCTTCCTGCGTGCAACGTACTTCATAGAATCTTAATCAAAACTTCATTTTTGTTACCGGCCGCCAGGGAGCCGGTAACGCGCATGCCGCCCGTACATAAAGCTTTTTGATTATAATCTCCAGTAAATATAATCCTCATTCAAATAGGTCTTTCTGTCCAGAATTCCCTTCACATCCACCAGAACTTTTTTGCTGTTTGCCTGGTTGAAGCATGCATCAATGGATGCCTTATTCAGGCCGGAAAATTCTGTGTGTGCAACTGCGACGATCAGCGCATCCACGTCATGGATTGCGGATTTGTCTGCCAGTTCCACGCCATAGAGACGATTTGCCTCGTCTCTGTCTGCGGTTTCGTCCACAATAACAGGCTCGATGCCGTATTCCCGCAGCTCTTTTACGATATCAATGACCTTTGTATTTCTGGTGTCGGGACAGTTTTCCTTAAAAGTAAAGCCCAGAATTGCAACTTTGGCAGTCTTTACAGCCACATCGGCCTTGATCAGATTCTTCACCACATTCTCTGCCACATATTTGCCCATGTCGTCATTGATGCGGCGGCCTGCCAGAATCACCTGAGAGTGATATCCCATCTGCTCTGCCTTATAGGTCAGATAGTAAGGATCAACGCCGATGCAGTGTCCGCCTACCAGACCGGGCGCAAATTTTAAGAAATTCCATTTGGTTCCCGCTGCATCCAGCACGCTTCTCGTATCGATGCCCATCTTATTGAAAATGATGGAAAGTTCGTTCATGAACGCGATGTTGATATCACGCTGGCTGTTCTCGATTACCTTTGCCGCTTCCGCAACTTTGATGGATTCCGCACGGTATACGCCTGCTTCCACCACCAGTTCATACACTTTTGCAACCGTATCCAGGGTTTCCTCGTCCATACCGGAAACGATCTTTGTGATGGTTTCCAGACGATGCACTTTATCACCGGGGTTGATTCTTTCGGGAGAGTAACCGATCTTGAAATCCACACCGCACTTTAAGCCGGATTCCTTTTCCAGAATCGGAACGCAGACATCCTCGGTCACACCGGGATAAACGGTGGATTCAAACACGACAATGCTGCCCTTTGTCAGGTTGCGTCCCAGAATTTTGCTCGCGCCCTCCACAGGGGTCAGATCCGGGGTATGGTCATCATTTACCGGAGTGGGAACCGCAACGATATGGAATTTTGCTTCTTTTAACTTTGTTTCATCGGAAGTGAATTCCACTGTGGTGTTTTTGATCACCTCATCCCCCACCTCGCGGGTCGGATCAATGCCGGACTTGTACAGTTCGATCTTCTTTTCATTCAGATCATATCCCACAACCTTGATCTTTCTTGCAAAAGCTACCGCAATCGGCATGCCCACATATCCCAGACCTACCAGGGATACTTTTTCCTGTCCTGCTACTATTTTCTCATATAATCCCATAACATTCTCCATTTCCGCCGCGCTGCGGCTGGTTGTATTTTTAATTTCCGTCGGTCAGTTCCCGAATTTCTTCCAGATAGGCCGCCACTACCTGTCTGCGGTCAAAATTTTCCTCCACAAAGGCTCTCGCTTTCCTTCCCATGGAAGCTCTGCTTTCATAAGGAGTGGAAAGAAAGGCACGGATTGCATTCACCATGCTGTCTGCGTCCTTTGCTTTGAAAAGAAAACCGGTAACACCATCCTCACAGATTTCCTTAATCCCGTCTATATTGCTGGCAATCGCGGGACGCCCCGTCGCTGCCGCCTCCAAAAGCACGTTGGACAT
The DNA here is from genome assembly GCA_017482485.1 of Lachnospiraceae bacterium. GTDB lineage: Bacteria > Bacillota > Clostridia > Lachnospirales > Lachnospiraceae > Gallintestinimicrobium. The sequence continues at coordinate 27,470 of JAFUMV010000095.1, read as the reverse complement.
GCCCTCGCTGTAAGTAGGATGGACCACTGCCTGACTGTGCGCATAAAAATCCGGCACATCATCCCGATACCCATAATACTGCACAATGCCTCTGGATTGCAAGTCCTGAATCCGAGGTTCGTAAATGTCCCGCTCTTCTTTTTCATAAGCGCCAAGAAGTTCAAAAACCGTATCCGGATATTCCTGATGGATGATTTCCGCCGCTGTCAGCAGTTCGTCAATGCCCTTTGCCTTCATAATTCGGATCAGAGTCACAAAGCGCACCGGCTCTTTGGGCGGATAAGGCTTTGGCTCATACTGCTGCAGGTTCACGCCGGAGCCGGGAATAATTCTCGTCTTTGCCCCCGGTAAAATGCAGCCTTTCTCCAGCATGAACGCTTTGTTTGCTCTGTTCTGAAAAAAGACACAGCCCGCTTTTTTGATGCTCGTCCGATACATGAAAACCAGCATTTTCTGCAGCATCCCGCCGCCTTCCAGCGCTGTGCCCAGTCCGGTGATATTGACCAGATAAGGGACTTTTTGGATTCTGCAGGCCATGCAGCCGTAAATATTGGGTTTGATGGTATATGTCAGTACGGCTGAGGGCTTTACCTGTTTTAAAAGACGCATGTAAAAGGAAAAAAGTTTCAGATCTTTTGCCGGATTCATTCCCCGCCGTTCCATCACCGTTTCGTGACAGACACAGCCCAGCGCCTTTATTTTTTCAAGATATCCTGTATCCGGCACGGACACATGTACGCTGTAGCCCTCTTCCATCAGGGCCGTCAGCACTTCCTTTCGAAAGTCATACAATCCGGAATCGCTGTTTCCCAGCACCAGAATGGATTTAGCCATGGCAGTCTCCCATATCCTCTTTTATCATAATCTCATTGAATTTCATCATCACTGTTCCGGCCCTGTACGCACCGATGCAGGGCTCATTGACAATCCCTTTCAAATTGTTGATGATCATCTTCGGAACGTTTACGCCGCAGGCATAAGCGTGGGGATAACCGCCGCCGAATCTGGGATTGACCTCAGAAATGTACCACTGTCCGTCAATGTTGAAGATATCGATATCGATGATGCCGCGAAAGCCCATTTTCTCCACAAAGCCTTTGATCAGATCAAACAGCGCCTCGTCTTTGACAGAAACGGATTTGTCTGTCTCACCGGCACGCATCTTGATTTTTTTCTTTACAAAAATGGAGATTACCTCTCCGGAAATCATGTCGATGTAAACATCGGCACCATACTCCTGGCCGTTCATGAATTCCTGAATCATCAGGTCATCATTCAGTTTACATAACAGTTCCACTTCCTCTTTGCAGTTCACCTTATTGATGTTTAAGCTGGCGCTGCCGCAGACCGGCTTTAAAAAAACCGGATACTGCATCTGCCCTGCTTGTACTGCCGCAAAGAAGGCCTGTGCATCCATGAAGCAGCGGCCGGTTTTTACCCCCAGCTCCTGCAGCTTTTCATACATCTTGAATTTATCAAAACAGGTTTCCACCTTGTCATAGTCGGAAATGATGGGCGTAGTATTCACCGCCAGAAATTTCTCCCGATGCTTTGCCAGCAGGGAAAGCTCCGGATCAATCAGAGAAAATACGCCGGTGATCTTTTTTTCTTTACAGATGTTTAATATAATGTCCAGATAATCCGGCGCATCGATACGGGGCACGATCACATATTCATCCGCCTCGTAAATGGCAGGTGCCAGCTCGCTGCAGTCGGTTGCAATGACCTTACCAGCATCTCCCAGTTCCTTCTTAAAATACTGCACCACTTTATCGCGGGTGCCCGCGCTTAAGATCAGAATGTTGACCATATTAAGCCTCCCTTGAAGGCGTCTTTGTTACCGGCTGCATGATGCCATGCATTCGGTCATGCCTCCAGCTTTCCCGTCCGTTCCAGACGCTCTTTGCGAATCTGGGCAAAATTGCCCTCCGCCTGGTTTGTATCCTCCGCCACATCGGATTTTCCCAGCACCACTTTCACGGTCATCACCAGCACTTTTACATCCATGGCAAAAGAAAGTCCTTTTACATATTCCACGTCTTTTGCAAGACGTCTGTCCCAGTCAATAAAATTTCTGCCGCTGACCTGCGCAAGTCCGGTAAGCCCCGGACGCACGGTATGGCGCAGAGATTCTTCCTTTGTGTAGTAGGGCAGATAGGAAACCAGCAGCGGCCGGGGGCCGATGAAACTCATATCCCCTTTTAAAATATTGATAAATTCAGGCAGCTCATCCAGACTGGATGCGCGTAAGAATTTTCCGAAGGAAGTGAGTCTGTCCTTATCCGGCAGCAAATTGCCGCTTTCATCCCGTTCATCCGTCATGGTGCGGAACTTATACAGGGTAAAAATTTTCTCATTCAAACCGGGACGTTCCTGTTTAAAAAGCACGGGACTTCCCAGTTTTGTGCGCACCAGAACCGCAAGCACCAGAAGGACCGGGCTTAAAACGACCAGAATGCACAGTGAAATAATAATATCCAGAAACCGTTTGATGTATTTTTTATACATGCAGCGTTCTCCTTATCTGCCGAACTGCTTGCGGACGATGGAAATGATCAGCGCCATATCTTCATCCGTATTTTTAATGTCACTGGGCAGGCAGAAACCTCTGTTGAAAATATCCTCGCTGACGCTCATGCCTTCTTTCACCTGAATGAAATCACAGTTTTCAAAGACGGGCTGTAAGTGCATGGGCTTCCAGATGGGGCGGCTCTCGATATTATACTCCGCCAGCGCATCCATCACCTGCGTGGGTGTTACGCTGCAGCCCTCTGCAATGGTCAGACAGGAAAGCCAGCAGTTGGCATCTCCATCGGGATTCATGGGATTCATGGTAATTTCCGGAATATCCGAAAAACCTTTCTTATAGGTTTCATAAATCTTTTTCTTCAGCGCCTTATGCTCATCCAGGTGCAGAAGCTGTCCCCTTCCCACGCCGGCAACAACATTGGACATACGATAGTTATAGCCTACCACATTGTGCTGATAATGGCGGGCATTTTCTCTTGCCTGCGTGGATAAAAAGCGGGCTCTTGCAATTTTTGCCTCATCTTTGCCCACCAGCATACCGCCGCCGGAGGTTGTTATGATCTTATTTCCGTTAAAAGAAAAAATGCCGAAATCGCCAAAGGTTCCCGTCATCTGTCCCTTGAAGGTGGAGCTTAAGGATTCTGCCGCATCCTCGATCAACGGTACATTGTGCTCTTCACAGATCGCTTTGATTTCATCGATCTTTGCGGGCGTACCGTACAGATGCACTGCGATCACCGCTGCCGGATGAGGATATTTTTCAAAAGCTTTCCGAAGTGCATCAGGATCCATGTTCCAGGTATCGGGCTCGGAATCGATAAACACCGGAACCGCCTTTTCATAACAGGCCGGATTCACGCTGGCAGAAAAGGTCAGAGAGGTGGCAAAAACGATGTCGCCTTCCTTTACACCGGAAAGAATCATTGCAAGATGCAGTGCTGCGGTGCCTGCTGACAGAGCCGCTGCATGACCGCAGCCGGTATAGGCTTCCATTTCCTTTTCAAATGCATTCACATTCGGGCCAAGAGGTGCTACCCAGTTTGTATCAAAGGCCTCCTGTACAAATTTCTGTTCTTCTCCATGCATGGTAGGAGATGACAGATAAATTCTTTTTCTTTCCATAATCTATCAAAACCATCCTTTCTTAGAATGCTTTCTTTCCCAAATATTGTCCGAAAGCCTGCATGCCGCCAATGCGTATGTGCTAGTTTTCCAGCACTTCGATCATCCCCATGGCCGGGTGCATGAGAAATACCACTTTCTTTCCGCAAATGGCAGGTGCAGCCGTAGGATTATCAATACGGATATAACCGCTTTCTTCCAGCTTTTTAAGGTCGGCCTCAAAATCCCGGGCCTCATAACAGATATGATAAGGCGAATTTTTATATGTCTTAATCATGCCTGCCACCACGGAATCCGGACTGTAAGGGCTGACCAGCTCCACCTGATAACCGTCTTTTTGCAGAAACAGAATGTCCACCTTGCGGATTTCATCATGAGTGATCTCTCCTGCTCTGACATATCCCAGCCCTGCAAAGGCAGCCGCTGCTTTTTCAATTTTTTTCACCAGATAACCAATGTGATGAATTTTCATTTCTGCTCCTCTTTGCCAAAAATACAGGTACCAGCGCAGGTTCCCTTAATTTTCCCCTTCTTTTTTATAATGATAAGTGGGCACGATTTCCTGAATCAGAGGTCTGATGTCAGTACACTCCTCTTTGGAGGCATCCTCCAGCTTCTTTAACTGAATGAAAAATCTGCGCTCATCCAGCTCGATGGGGCGGCCGATATGAATCAGCTTATTTTCCGTATCCTGCATGCCCTCTTCCTTCATCAGAAGCTCTTCATAAAGCTTCTCACCGGGACGCAGGCCGGTAAATACGATCTTGATATCCTCATCCACCTTGTAACCGGAAAGACGGATCAGGTTCTTTGCCAGATCCAGAATCCGGACAGGTTCTCCCATATCCAGCACGAAAATTTCGCCGCCTTTTGCATAGGCACCCGCCTGCAGCACCAAAGATACCGCCTCGGGAATGGTCATGAAATACCGGATAATATCCGGATGGGTGACAGTTACGGGACCTCCCGCCGCAATCTGCTTTTTAAACAGCGGAATAACGCTGCCGTTGGAGCCCAGCACGTTGCCGAAGCGCACCGCCACAAACTCCGTCTCATAGTGGCGGTTAAAGGTCTGCACGATCATCTCACAGATCCGCTTGCTGGCCCCCATGATATTGGTGGGATTCACCGCCTTGTCTGTGGAAATCATGACAAATTTCTTCGTGCCGTTATTTGCCGCCGCCATGGCAGTCTTCCAGGTACCAAACACGTTATTCTTGATCGCTTCGTTAGGGGAATCCTCCATCAGGGGCACATGCTTATGAGCCGCCGCATGGTAAACGATGTCGGGCTTCCATGTTTCAAAGACGGAATTGATGCGGTTTGTGTTGCGCACGCTGCCTATCAGAACAGTCAGTTTTAGGTCAGGATATTTTTCTTTCAGCTCCTGCTGAATATCGTAAGCATTATTTTCATAAATATCAAAAATAATCAGACGGGCAGGCTTATGGCTCGCCACCTGTCTGCACAGCTCGCTGCCGATGGAACCGCCGCCGCCGGTGACCAGAACCACTTTGTTCTGCACATAGCCCAGAATGGAATCCAGATCCACACGGATAGGTTCACGGCCCAGCAGATCTTCCACTTCCACATCCCGCAGCTTGCTTACATTGACTTCCCCGTTTACCAGCTGATAGATGCCGGGCAGGGAACGCAGCTTACAGTTCGTTTCCTTACAGATTTCCAGAATCTCACGGATCTGCGTTCTGGAAGCGGAGGGCATTGCCAGGAAAATCTCATCGATGCCGTAAAGATCCACGGATTCAATGATCTTCTCTCTGCCGCCTACCACCTTGATTCCCTGAATGAACTGTCCCCACTTGTGTTTATCATCATCGATGATACAGCGAATGACCATGGTGGAATAGTTGCTTGTTACAATTTCCTTGATAATCGTGTTTCCGGCTTCCCCGGCTCCGATGATCATCACGGAAATGCTGTTATTTCTGTTCTGCATCTTATGCTTTCTGCTGCGCAGAAACCGATAGGAAAACCGGCTCGTAAAAATGAATACCAGCAGGAAAAAGAAATATGCAAAATAATAGCTGTCCGGAACGGCTTTCTGCGCCACCTTAAAAAAGTTGACACCGATTCCCGTTACAACGCTGGCTGCCGCACAGGCCAGCACCACATTCTGAAGCTCCGTTTCTCCCGCAAAAGCCCACAGGCTGTGATACAAATGAAAAAAATAAAATATGATTAATGTCACCAGTATATTGATCCACAGATAATTGCGGATCGGTGTCATAAATTCCGTTGCAACCGCATCCAGCTGGAAGTCATAGCGGAACAAAATCGCCAGAAAGCTGGTGGCTATAACGCTGATGATATCATAGACGATCAGCGCAGTTCTGCGATAAAACAGCTGATAATTAAACGGTTTTTTCTTTTTATCCTTCATCACATTCTGCTCCTTTAAAACATAAAAGAGGCGCAAAAATCACCATCACGGAGAATCCCATGGGGTTACAGGGATGGTACAGCCACTCTACAAGACCCGCAACCGCAAAGCCGATCAGCACTGCAATGGGCAATAACGCGGCCGGATTCTCTTTTTTCTTTTTTAATGCAAATACAAACATTCGTATCGCGCTGACGGCACCCAGAAGCACGAAAAAGACTCCCACAATCAGGCCGTGATCATGAATCACCTGCAGGTATGTGTTATGAGCATGCACGCTGATCGTACCATTGGGCAGATCCACTCCCATTTCATCATGTCCTGTCAGATTCCAGTTTTTGATATAGCTTTCAAAAATATCAAAACGACCGTTGGAAAACTCTTCCAGATCCGTCATTTCATCCTCAGATGCCACCAGATAAGAAACCGGCCTTACATATAGATCGCCTTTCAGGCAAAGCATCAGTTCCCTGGCCTCTGTCTCTGCAGACGCATCGGAAAACAGTTTGGTTTCCATCTGATATTTAAAATAGGATAACCACATGTAGGCTCTGCAATCCGGCGGATCATCCTTATGAATTGCCGCCGCGGAATCTTCCACTTCGTAAATGTAAGGGTCATTATAAATCGCCGGCAGCATTCTGATGCCGCAATAGGTAACCGGAAGACAAAGCACTGCCGTCACCCCAAACAAAGCAACATTTCTTACGAAAGCCAGAATGCCTTTTCTGTATACAAAAAACGTTGCAAAAGGCACCACAATCAAAAGCATCGCGGCCACCGCCAGATAGCCTGTCCGGGACAGGGTCAGAAACAGAAAAGCCATGGCCATGCCGTAAAGCAGCAGAGTTCCCCACATCTCGATCAGGTGCACTCTCGCCTTTTTACCGCCAGACTGCTGCTGAAAGTGCAGCTTGGAAAGCAGGCGCGCTGTCAGAACACAGATCACCAGCGTCAGGTAATATGCCGTGATCGTCACGGTATGGAAGACATGATTATAGCGCGGAAAATACCAGGAACGATAAGGTCTTCTCGCCAGACAGAAAATGGTAGCCAGCGCAAAGTGCAAAATGATGCCGTTGCTGAAATTTATCAGCAGATGATCTCTTTTCTTCCAGCCGATGTAAAATGCATAAAACAGCCCAAACACCACTGCCAGATATACGGGCCAGCCTCTTGTGTTGGAAAAAATTACCAAAAGCAGCATAAAAACAGCCAGCATTCCCGCATACCAGCGGTTGATTTTTCCCCATGCAAAGGTTTTTCTGCGGATTTTGTCCACCAGAGAAAGCAGCACAAGTCCTGCTGCAATCACAATCAGAATTTCATATTTTAAAATGGAACGTTCTGCCTGTTGCTCCTCAGCCAGTTTTGCCGTTGAAACAACATAAAAGATCAGGCCTGCAATGGAGGAAATCACAGTCCAGACTGCGCCCCATCTGTTTGCCACGGCCTTCGCCGGTCCCATGGTCAAAAGCACCAGTAAAATCCAGAACAGCACTTCCCGGTAGGCCAGATCCTGCCAGACCTGATACTGCGCGTTCATAAAATGAGTGGTTCCCAGAAGCACCCCGGCAAAGGTCAGCGTCTGCAGCCAGTCCATCCAGTTTTTCTCAAGAATACTGCGAATGGGCTGCTGCTTTGTCTTTCTTCTTTTTGCCAATAAAACCCAGGCAAAATAGAGGGCAGACAGGCCGATCCCCAGCGCATAAACAATCTTATCTTCCTTCTGACCGCCAAACAGATTTGCCCCAAAAGCTGCATAAATCAGATAAACATATCCGGCCGCCAAAACAGGACCCACTGTCAAAATCACGGGAGTCTGTACGCGGATCTCTTTGTTTAACTTATCTTTTTTCAGTCCTGAATATTCAGCAAAACCGATCAGCACCGCCGCCAATACAATCAAAATGCCATAAGCTGCCGCCATTTTGACTGCCGAAGGACTGTCGGTATAAGTCAGACGCATCACAATGTTCTGTGCCGTCTGCATTTCAGAGGTGCCATCCTTTAAAAAGTACCAGTTGCCAAAGGTCAGAAGACCGGTTTCTCCGGTATTCTCATAGGCGATGTCCATGGGAACTTTGATTCCCTTTAACTGCCAGACATACATTTTCCCCGGTACAGTCTCAATGCCGACAGGGATGCGCAAAAAACCCGGTACCTCGCTCTCCGGCATGCGGATTTCCTTATTGATCAGGACTTCATTATCCTCATTGTATAAATACAGGTGATAATCCTTATCCTGGGATTCCTCCGAGGTCACATAAATCTCCAGATATCTGAGATACGTTCCTTCCGCCACAAAAACCTGCTGCACCTGCTGCTCCAGACTCACCTGCACGGTCCCAATGGGATTTTCACTGCCGGCGATGGTTCTGTCTTTCTTTAAAACGCCCATTGGCCCCAGCAAAAAAATCGCTGCGGCCAGATAAAACAGGATAATATATGTAATTGCATGACAAAGCTTTATTTTTCGATTCATGAATTTCCTTTCGCAGGCAGACTCACCCACTTTTCCCATTATCCTTAGAAGTATAGCACACTTATCGGTTCATTGACAAGAGCACAGGCAGCCCGAACCAGAAAATCAGCACATACCGCACCAGATAAGTGGGACCCAGAAGCACCGTCAACAAATTCAGATATACCGGCATGAGCACCCCGAGACTGCGCCATTCTTTCTGAGAAAGGAAAAACAGTCCGGCAAACACATAAATCCAGCACAGAAATCCCGGTGAAAACAGCCAGGAAATCACGGGAATCCGGTGAATGGTATCTCCCCAGGAAAGTTCTTCATAAAAGTTTTCCAAAGGCGGGAAGAAACTGTGTCTCCATCCCGGCGGCTCCGTCTCACAGCTGAAATAGGAGCTTTCCGTATAATATCGGGTACCGTTATACACATCGATCACGGTAAAAGGATACCAGAAACCATAGGAAGTCATCAGCCAGGCATTCACATAAGTAAAGGGCGCTTTCAGTCCCATTTTCAGCCAGAGCCTCTGATATTTCTGCGGATTCTCATTATATTTTTCCGTCTGGAAATCTATTTTTACCATATCAGACAGCTTGGAATTGTAACGTGCCAGCACTTCTTCGGGCAAAATTTCAAACAGCGCCTCCCGATCCTGTTCTTCAAACAGTTCCGGAGCATATTTCCAGGTGCGCGCCAGCTGCTGAATCGGAACTGTTAACGTTTCCATCGCATCCGTGCTTGTGGGCTGCAGCGCAGTATTCAAAGCAGCGTTTAATCCCGATCTTGCAGTCAGCACCAGGATAAGAACAAGCAGCATTTTTTTCCAGCGTTTTCTGCCTGCCATAAGCAAAAGCACCGGAATCATCACCAGAAACACATAAAAGCCGTTGTTGCGAAAAACCGTCATCACAAAAAGGGCTGCAAAAAGCCCCGGCCAGCGAAGTCCTGCGATGTTTGTGTCCTCCTGTCCGGCTTTTGCGCCAAACATCAGCCCAAGCAACACCAGCACTGCCAGCATGCCCGCCGTATATACAATGTCCTTGCTGGTGCATAGCACGTACATGGGGATGACGGGGAAAAAGGCGAAAAATAAAAAAGAAAACAGGGCCAGTTTTTTTCCGGCGCCCAGCTGCCTTATTTTCTGCAGCACCCAGGATAATAAAAGCGCCATTACCGCCATCTGCAAAAGCACATAGACCGCAATCCCCAGGTTGTATCTGCCCGTCAGCCCGCCGATTCCGGCAACGGTCTTTCCCAGCATCAGGACATGCAAAAGGGGATGTCTGGTCACATATTCTCCGTGCAGCACCTCATTGAGCTCGTCCGTGGCATCATAAGCAAAAAAACCGGGAAATACCGCCAGAAACACCGGGGTCCAGGCAAGAAATAAAGCGGCAGCGCAAAGCAGCCAGCGCCGACGGGACGAACTCTCAACACTGCCGTCAGCCCCCGTGCACACGCGCCTTCCAGCGGCGATCATCCTAAACGCAAGGGCCAGCACCGGCGTCAAAACCGCGGCTGTCGCAAAAGTCCATCCCCAGGTGGACAACGCTGTGAAATTCACATTGCCGGCGCCGTCCAGCTGTCTGCCCCAATGGAAGGTGACTGAAAAAAACAGGCCGCCCAAAAGTGCACAGAACCAGAGCCAGCCCTTTCTCTGCCTTTTGTCAATCAGAAGCCCCCATGCTTTGCTCAGCCGTATGCAACTATGCTTCTTTATCCTGTTCGTCATTTCCACTGACAATCTCCCTCACCACGTACTGGGGCGCATTGTTCATGCAGATGTACATTCGTCCCACATATTCACCGATCAGTCCCAGCATCAGCATCAGCATGCCGCCGATGAACATGATGGCCGACATCAGCGCGGAAAATCCAATCGGAACGCCGGGCACCACCAGCTTCTTGATCACGGTGTAAATGCCGTATAAAAATCCAATGCCCGCGCAGCCCACGCCGGCCAGCGTGGCGATGCGCAGCGGTTTTTCGGAAAAAGCGGTAAAGCCGTTAAACCAGAGCGCCAGAAGCTTTGTAAAAGTGTATCCGGAAACGCCTGCTTTCCGGTCCCGATGTTCCACCGTCACATTGACGATATTGCGGGTTGCCCGAAGCACCAGTCCGATCACGTAAGGAAATGCGTTCTCATAACGCAGCATTTCCCGGAGCACAAATTTTCTTGCAGCAAAATAACTGGAAATGAACAGATCTTTCGGCTTATTCAGCATAAAGCACAGCATCCAGTCATTGACCCGGCTTCCGAAATTACGAAATGCATTATGATGCTTGTGCTCATATTTGGCATAGGCCACATCCGCGCCGTCCTCCAGCGCTTTCAGCAGCTTGCCCACTTCGTCCGCCGGCGTCTGTCCATCGTCATCCAGGCAGACCAAAATATCACCCTTTACCTGATGAAAACCTGCCATCAGAGCCGCATGCTGCCCAAAATTGCGGGCCAGATTCACGCCGGTGATCCGCCCATCTTTTTCACATAATTTCCGAATGGCATCAAAGGTATCATCCGGAGAACAGTCATTGACCAGAATCACTTCGTATTCATAAGCGTCCAGCCGACTCATTGCCGTATCAATTTCCTCCACCACACCGCCAATGGTCTGCGCCGACCGGTAACAGGGAATCACAAAACTCACCAATTGCTTTTTCATATTAATCCTCTATTATCTGTTTTCTTCAAAAATCACTGCCATCAGAAGCAAATCTCTGTATCTTCCGTTCTGCAGATATTCATCCTTTAAACAGGCTTCCCGCACAAAGCCGGCATTCTCATAGCTTTTTACCGCGCCGATATTGTCCGCAAACACGCGAAGCATCAGCTTATGAAGCTTCATCACGTCTTTTGCATAAGCCACGGCCAGTCGGGCTGTTTCGGAACCGATGCCCTTTCCGGCCGCATCCGCTTCTCCGATAAAAATACCGTACTCCGCTTTTTTATTTTCAGGATCAATATCCCGGAAATAGACGCTGCCCACCGGACGGTCCTTTTCCTTTTCGCAGATGATAAACTGGATCACTTCGCCGGCCGCCACCTTTGTGCGCATCCAGTTTTCATGTCCTTCTTTTGTAAACAGAGCCTGATAGATGAAATTGCTCCGCACCCTTTCTGTGTTGCGCCATTTCACGATCAGATTCGTGTCTGCCATGGTGATGGGACGCAGATAAATCTGACTTCCCTCAATACGGCCGGCGGGTGTGCTAAAAGCGGCATTTGCACCAGTCTCTTTGCCAGCAGCTGCGTTCGCGTCGGTGTCGGCAGCTTTGCGCTCTCCGGTCAGCTCGTCAATCACCTGATCCAGCACTTCGAAATAGTTTTCAAAGGTTTTCCTGCAGCAGCCGGGATCTGCGATTTCGATGCCCTCTGCCCGCAGCCCCACCAGGGAAAAGCCCATGGCCATCCGGTGGTCATCATAAGTCTGAACCACTGCAGGCTGTATCCTGCCCGGCCGGATGGTGATGCTGTCCTCTGTGGTCTCACATACAATTCCCATGCGCCCAAGCTCTGCGGCCATGGCCGCAAGCCGGTCGCTCTCCTGAAAGCGGATGTGGCCAATGCCTGTGATGGTCACCGGACCATCGGCAAAAGGGGCGATGGCCGCCAGGGTAATGGCCTGATCAGAGCAGGCATGCATGTCCGCGCAGATGCCTTTGAGCCGGCCTTCTGAAGGTCCGGTCACAGCCACGCCGTCTTTCGTTTCTTCCACGCAGCAACCCATTTTCTCCAGAATCCGCACAAATTCAATATCTCCCTGCTTGCACGCAAGCCTCACATCCCGCACCGTCACCCGGATGCCCAGAATCGCCGCCATGGCAAAAAAATATGCCGCTGCGGAAACATCCGGCTCGATCTGATAAAGGCCGGCCTGATAAGTCTGCCCTTTTTCTATTTCATAGGAAATTCCCCGTGCTGTTTCTTCTTTTTTGCAGGAAATTCCGAATTCCTTCATCATCTCTACAGTCATGTCGATATAAGCCATACCGTGCTGCCCCTCTGCGGTCAGCCGCATTCCCTCTTCTGACAGGCAGGAGGAAATCAGCATGGCGCTTAAAAACTGGCTGGAACGATCAATGTTCACGGAGACTTCCCGCTTCTGCACGCCATGTCCGGTGATCTGAAAAGGGAAATGCCCTTCCTCTTTTTCACACACAATCTCAGCGCCGATATCACTCAGTTTATCCAAAAGAGGCTTCATGGGACGCCGTCTCATCTGTTCGGAAGCATCCAGATGCCAGCTGCCCTCCGACATGCCCAGAAAAGCTGCCAGAAAGCGGGCTGCCGTGCCGGCACTGCCCACGTAAAGGCTGGCTTCTCTGTTTGGAATTCTGCCGCCCAGACCTTTTACGGACACCTCTTTTTTCTCTTCATCCGCCACCGCTTCAAAGCCCAGCGACTGAATACATTTCAGAAAATAACGGGAATCGTCGGAAAACAGGGCCCCTTTGAGCAGACTGTCACCATCCGCCAGCGTTGCCAGCAAAAGCGCGCGGTTGGTGATGCTTTTGGAACCGGGCACGGTAACAGTCGTTTCTGCTTTTTTCAGTTTATGAAAAATGTTTTTAACCTGATAGTTTTTCTGCATATTGCCTAAACCTTTCTGCAGCCGGGTGCATCCGGATACATCCATGCTGTTTTATCCACTTATTTTACCATCATTCGCTACTTCTGTAACCTGTTTTTTTGAGTTCCCGGATGTTTCATCGGAAGACCTCAGCCATACACCTTCCGCCCGCCCAGGTAAGTGGCGCAGACCGGAATATCTTTGATTTCATTTTGCGCTGCTTCAAAAGGATTTCCGCCTAAAATCACGAAGTCCGCCAGCATTCCCTTTTTAATCTGCCCTTTGTATTCCTCCTCAAAACTCGCTTCCGCGCTTCGCACCGTATAGCTGTCCAGCGCCTCCTGCACAGTAAACCTCTCCGCAGGCAGCCAGGGGCCGATGTGATCCTTTAACGTGGTTCGTGTCACGGCGCACTGTATGCCGGCCAACGCATCCGGCAATTCCACAGGGCAGTCGGAGCCGTTGCTCACCGAAACACCGTTTTTCATCAGCGTCTTCCAGTTATAGCTGGTGGAAGCCAACTCTTTGCCCACGCGCTGCTCCACCATATGAATATCGTAATCCAGAAAAATGCTCTGGGCATAAACATGCAAATCCAGTTCTTCTATTTTGCGAAGCTGATCCGGTCTGGTGATCTGGCAGTGTACAATGCCGTGCCGATGATCCTTTCGGGGATGCTTGATCAGCGCCTTTTCAAAAGCTTCCAAAACCCAGTCCAGACAGGCGTCTCCGATGGCGTGCACCGCCACCTGCATTCCACAGGCATTGGCATAATCGATCAGTTCCCCCAGCGATTCCTTTGAAAAGACAGGAAGTCCGCAGGTGGCAGGATCGTCTGCATAGGGCCGGGACAAAAAGGCCGTTCCTGCGCCAAGCGCTCCGTCTCCCAAAAGCTTTAACGGTCCGATTTTGTACAGGTCGGAGCCACTCCCTGTCACATTTCCCGCCTCCACAAATTTTTTCAGTTCGGACAGCTGTGTGAAATTGCTTTGTTCATAAACCCGGACCGTCAGCTCTTTGGCAGCTTCCAGCTCTTCAAAAGCTTCTTTTACCTGCTGCCAGGGCACATTGTGAAACACGCAGAAATCATCGCTGTGACAGCCGGTGATGCCATAACCGTTGAGCGCTTTGCAGGCAGTGCGGATCATCTGCTTTACTTCTTCCTTCGTAGGTGCAGAAATCACGCCATAAACCAGGTCCATTGCATTGTCGAAAAAAAGACCGTCGGGCACACCGTTTTCCATGCCGATCCGACCGCCCTCCGGCACCGGCGTTTCCGCAGTTATCCCCAAAATTTCCAGCGCTTTGCTGTTCACTGCAAGGCAGTGCCCGCAGGCACGCACCGCATATACCGGAAATTCTGTCGAAACCAGATCCAGATCATAACGGTTTGGCATTCTTTTTTCATCGGTAAAATAATCCTGATTCCAGCCCCGCCCCATCAGCCATCCGTTTTCCATCGGCGGATGTTCCTTTGCAAATTTTGAAAAATATGACACCAGTCCGGCGATGCTGTCCGTATGTTCGGCCAGCTGGGCGCAGCTTAATGACTGCCCGTAATTTAAAAGATGCATGTGACTGTCAATAAAACCGCTGCACACGAATCTGCCTTCCAGGTCCACCAGACGATCACCGCTTTGCGCCAGCGCTTTTGCGCCGTCATCACTTCCGGCATACACGAAGCGGCCGTTTTCTTCTATAAAAGCTTCGGCAAGCGGCAGACTCCCTGTATAAACTTTCCCATGATAATAGATGTTCTTCATTCTTTTTCTTCCTCATGCAGTATGGCAACGCGCTTGTCCAGATACACCTTATGTGCCACCGTGATGATGATATTGCGCAGAATTTCTTTTTCATCCGTCGCATCCACGCCTATGTTGTCCAGATTTTCTTTGATCCCCAATACATAGCGAAGCACATTTTCAAATTCCAGGGCAAAATAATCATAGGCTCTCTGACTCTTATAAGTTCTTCTCTGCAATTCCAGCAAAATCCGGATGTCTTCTATAGACATCACCGTTTTTGCAACTGCAATGAAAAAAAGATGGGCAATCTGCTCTCTGCCATACTGCTTTTTCACAGGACTTGGCAGCAGCCCCTTCTTCACATAATTGCTGACCATGGAGGTTGTAAGCGTAATATCTTCCAATGGTTCCAGATATTCCGAAATATATTTCACCGCCTGTTCCAGATAAAGTCCCACATCCGGAATTTCCTCATACCTGGGCAGACGAAAAGCTGCAATTGATGCAGCAATCTCTTCCTTTACTTTCTGTGTCATGGCTTTTACCTCTTCATAAGGCAAATTCTACCGCAAACCTGCCCCTCCGTCAATAAATGGACTCCTGCGATTGCAAAATCTTACCCTCAGTGCACAAGGGGCAACCATAAGTTTTTAAATATCCCTTGACGCACCGCACGATGCATAGTAGAATACTTTATGAACGGTTTTTCAAAAACCGATAGTAAGTTTTTTCAAACCAAAGGAGCTTTTATGAAATACAAAATTGTGTCCGATTCCACATCCAATCTGTTTCATCTTTCTGACATCGATTATGACTATGTCCCTATGAAAATCATCACTTCCGAAAAAGAGTATGAAGATACCCCTACGCTTGATGTACCCGGTATGGTAGAGGACTTAAAGCATTTAAAGGGCACTTCCGGCACCTCCTGCCCCAACGTCCACGACTGGATGCAGGCTTTTGGTGATGCGGACTGCATTTTTGCCGTAACAATCACAGGAACCTTATCCGGCAGTTATGCGGCTGCCAACCAGGCTAAAGCAGACTACCTGGAAGAACATCCAAACGCCCGGGTCTATGTTATCGATTCCCTTTCCGCCGGTCCCGAAATGCGCCTGATCGTGGAGGAACTCAAAACCTGTATTTTAAAAGAAATGCCCTTTGGTGATATCGTAAAACACATTCAAAATTACCAAAAGCACTCTCATCTGCTGTTTTCCCTGCAGTCCCTTACCAATCTTGCGAACAACGGAAGGGTAATCCCTGCTGTTGCAAAAATTGCCGGCATTATCGGCATCCGCGTCGTGGGAAAGGCCAGCGATGAAGGCACCCTGCAGCCCATGCACAAGTGCCGCGGCGAGAAAAAGGCGCTGGATACTATTATTCACGAGATGAAAACCATGGGCTTTGCCAACAAAAAAGTCCGGATCGCCCACTGTTTCAACCAGGATTCGGCCCAGACCTTAAAAGAGATGATATTAAAAGAATTTCCTCAAAGTGACGTACAGGTTGAATGCACCACCGCACTTTGCAGCTACTATGCTGAAATGGGCGGCCTGATGATCGGTTTTGAGGATGCGGATGTTGTAAACGCATAACCGACCACAAAGCGGCTTCTTAAAAAAAGCGTATCTGCCAGAACGCAATGCTCTGTCGCTTCCAGGTATAAGTCAGAAAAATATCCTTTCCCCTGCTCACCACTGCGGGATAGGAAAATTCTGCCCGTTCCTCGTTTTTTTCACAGGGAACATGATCCAGAATCTGCGGCCCGCTCCACGTCACCCCATTATCCTCAGACACCGAAAAGGCAATGGGCGAACGGGCCGCCCAGTTTCCGGACACCGGGTTGTAAACCAGCACAAGCCTGCCGTCTTCCAGACGGGTAAGATCCAGACCACAGTTATTGTTGGGAAGCTGCGTCTGTCGGGCTGTGCTCCAGCTTTTGCCGCTGTCTGCAGAGTCACTGGAATAAATGGCCCCTTCGCTGCTTCGCATGAACATATGGACGATTCCCTGATCATCTTCCCAAAGAGAGGGCTGAATCACGCCCCGATCCTTCAGCGCACTTTTCTCCAGAGGTACATTCTCACTTTTTTCCCAGGTTCTGCCGCCATCTGTTGACCGATCCACAAAACACTCCCAATACCTTCCTTCTACCGAAGCCGGTGCAAGAATCGTTTTGTCCTTTAAAATAAGACATTTGTTTTTCACCGGCCCTCTTCCGCCAAAATCACCGGGCACCAGCTCCCGCTCATCACCCCAGCTCTCTCCGAAATCATAAGATTCCTTCACCATCGTCTGCCAGGACATGATTTCCCTTCCTACTTTATAAAATAACACCAGCTTATCCGGAAGAGCTAAAAGCACCGGATTCCAACAGGGAATGTTCTCTTTATCCGCAATTTTCGCAGGTGTGCTCCACTCCCCATTTTTTCGTTTGGAAAACCAGATTGCCACATTGGGCGCTTTTTCATGATCTCCGCCAAACCAGGCCGCTGCAATTTCGTCATTGGAAAGCTGGCAGATGGTGGAGGCATGACACTGCCGAAAGGCCTGTTGTCCGGGCGTAAAAATATGCTGATGCTGTATGATCTGATAGTTCATATCTTCTCCTTTTTCCAATGCCCGCTGCAATAAAACGCCAGTCCGATCCAGAAGGGCGTAAAACCGGCCAGTGCATCTCCCAGCCAGAATCCATAGTGCTTCATGCCAAGCCCCAGACCAAACAGCAGCGACAGACCGATTCGCAGGACAATTCCGTCCAGAATTGCAGTTGCAAAATTAATTTTATAGTTTCCGCTGCCGTTGATCAGCGCATTCATCACTGCCCGCAGAGCACCGGCAATGAACTGCAGCACTGCGATGGGCACATATTTCACGCCGATTTCCAGTACCGCCGCGTCATCGGTGAAAATGCCGAAAACCTGATTGGGAAACAGCCAGATAAATACTGAAATCACTCCTGCCACCGCCAGCGTAATCACGGCAAGGCACTGCAGGATTTTTTTCACACGTCCATATTCCTTCGCTGCAATATTCTGTCCCACCATTGTGGACCCGGCCGTATTCATGGCAGCAGACACCAGATTGCTGATATTGGAAACCTTGTTTGCAATGCCGGCAAAGGCAGATACGGCAATGCCGTAGGAATTGATCCAGGAATTCACAAACAGCTTGGAAACCTGAACGGATGCAGTCTTGATCGCCATGGGCGTACCCAGCTTTACAAGCTTTCCCAGCATCTCCTTATTCCATTTTGTAAAATAAGACCATTTTAAAGTCAGTTCAAATTCCTTCGTATGCTTCACCAAAAAGTATGCACAGCACAAAAAACTGGTTGCCTGACTGATCACGGTCGCCAGCGCCGCGCCGCCCGCTCCCATATCCAGAAACATGACAAAAATCACATCCAGAATCAGATTCATGACCGCCGCAATGCTGATGAAAATAAAAGGATGCTTAGAATCCCCCATGCCCCGTAAAATCGCGCTGACAATATTATAACCATATATGAAAACCAGGCCTGCCATGCAGATGGAAGAATATGCTCTCGCTCCATCAAAAGACTCTGCCGGCGTGTTCATCAGCGTCAGAATGCCATTTCTGAAAATCAGGCCGAATATGCTTAAGAATACCGCGCAGCACACTAAAAAAGAACTCATGGTTCCAATAAATTTTCCCAGCCTGTCCTTCTGCTTTGCGCCGATAAACTGGGCGATCAGCACCTGTCCCGCGTTGGCAAAACCCATCGCCACAAACGTGAGCAGGTTGCTCACATCTCCGCCCACGGATACCGCCGAGATGCCGACCTTTCCCAGTTTATTTCCCACGATGATCATGTCCACCATGTTATAAACCACCTGCAGAAGATTTGACAAAAACAGGGGCCATGCAAAGACCACCAGCTGTTTTGGAATATTTCCCTGTGTAAAATCACGAATTTCTGATTTGCTGCTCATTTTTCATCCTTTGCTATGGGTGCAGGCTCAAAGGCACAGCGCGCCATAGTTTTATTGAAACAGGATTTCAGTCGAATGTCAAGCTCACTGTGACACGGTGTAAAGGGAATAAAAATATCCTTTTTGCAGCATCAGCTCCTCAAAGGTTCCTGATGCGTCCAGAGAATGGGTGACAACGATACGAATCATATTCTCCAGACCAAGCAGTGAGCAGGAAACCTGAAATGCGGTCTGCGCATCCAGCGCTGCCGTTGCTTCATCCACCAACAGTACACAGGATTTGCGAAGCAGGCTGCGGGCGATGGAAATTCTCTGCTTTTCCCCTCCGGACAAAACGCTTCCGTTTTCTCCGCACAAATAATTTTCTCCCCGCTTTTCAATCAGCAAATCGGGAAGTATATTGCTTTCGGCGTGCCAGCTTTTGTTTACTCTGTTTCATGCATAATTTCCTCCCATAAAACAATCAGCGCTGTATCCGCCTCTTCCTCAATATAGTGCCGAAGTGCTTCCATCGCTGTAACGCCCAGATTGTCATGCCCGGAGCTTTTTTCCTCCAGAGCCACAAAACGAATATGCTCTGCAGCATAACTGGGATCTGCATCAAATTTCTGTGCCAGCATTTTGGCCCGTCTCAGATAATCTCCGGCCACCTCCCGCCGCCCCAGCCGCAGATACATGTCTCCGCAGATTAACAGATACATAGCCTCCGTTTTTTCCAGAAAATTCGTCCGCTGCGGCAGCTTGAGACTCTGAAAGCTGCCCAGTGCCCACTGCAGAATCTCCGCCGCCGAGCGGTAATCTTTTCTTTTCACAAAAACATTGAAATAGCCCATGGTGATTCTGATCTGGCTCACCACACAGTCCAGCAGTGCTTCCGAAAGATAAGGCACTGCATCCTTCGGCCGGTCGCAGCCTGACGCGAGTATGTCTCCGATCAGCGCGCTGTTCATCCGGCACGGATTATTCTTTTTTAGAATCTCCACCGCCTTTTGGGGCTTGCCCAGCTGAGAATAAATCTCCGCCATCTGCACCTGTAAAAACAGCGCACTGACGGTTTCATCTGTATTCTGATCAATCAGCAGGCAGGCATGAGAAAAAAGTTCCAACGCCCGATGCAGCAAATTCTCATCTTTCTTTTCGGTGCCTTTCACATCGAACAGCCTGGCGCTCTGATATACGATTTCGAAATTATTCGGGTATTTTTTCAGCGCCTTTTCTGCTTCCTTCACAGCGTCTGCCGCTTCCCGGTCATGCACATAGGCTTTCAGGCGCTCCACAATATGTTCCCGGTCATTGTTTCGGACCTCATACCCCAAAAGCACATCCACGGAAGTTTCAAATAAATCCGCCAGCTCGATCAAAAGATTTATTTCCGGGGCCGAGCGTCCATTCTCCCATTTATAAACAGCACCGACCGTCACGCCAATTGCTTCGGCCAATTGCTCCTGGGTCATCATGTGTTCCTTACGGAATCTGCGTATATTCTCCGCGAGTCTGATAGTCATGCGTAATTGCCTCCCTGTTTCCAGCAGGCAGGGGCGCACCATTGTTGTGAACGCACCGGCAGTCTTTGGAGCCGCCGGTGCACTTCCCCGTCCACTGATGTATGGACACATTATACAACAGGGTGGACAGCATTTGAACTCACAGGATGCACGGTC
The DNA here is from genome assembly GCA_017482485.1 of Lachnospiraceae bacterium. Lineage (GTDB taxonomy): Bacteria > Bacillota > Clostridia > Lachnospirales > Lachnospiraceae > Gallintestinimicrobium. Next base: position 7,006 of record JAFUMV010000095.1, on the reverse strand, counting down.
ATAATGCTTATTTTTAGACTGTTGGTATGGGTTTATAAATTCAATACTTTCCTTGTAAAAATCCGCTGAAAATGATAACATATTGCCTGCTATACATCTTCTATGCCAAAGATGCGCCGGACCTGTCAGATGAACCTTTCGTCGTATCGACAGTTTTTGTAAGGCGCGAAAAAACAAGAAGGGGGAACTTTCTGTGAAAAAAGGGAACTGGAAGGCATTATTGCCTGTCGCAGTCTTCCTGGTCCTGTATCTGGGGCTGGGGATTTTATTTGAGTACGGAATGAAAATTCCGATGGGATTTTATAACATCCCGATTGTGGTTTGTTTTCTGATCGCACTGCTGGTGGCATGTGTGCAGAATCCAAAACGGAAATTTGATGAAAAACTGGAAATCATGAGTAAAGGTGTGGGGGATAAAAACATCGTCACCATGGTCCTGATCTTCATGACTGCCGGCATCTTTGTGGGTGTCGTCGGACGCAGCAGTGCAGAAAGCGTTGCCTATTTTCTGCTCTCCATCATTCCCGCACAGTTTTCCGTTCTGGTGCTGTTTGTGGTAAGCTGCTTCGTTTCTCTGGCGATGGGAACCTCCGTTGGAACCATCACGCTGATCACACCGATCGCCATTGCAGTGTCCAACGCTTCCGGCTTTAGCGCTCCGATCTGTGTCGGCGCAGTTATGAGCGGCGCCATGTTCGGTGACAATCTTTCTTTCATCTCCGACACCACCATTGCAGCCTGCAACGGCCAGGGCTGCGAAATGAAAGATAAGTTTCGTGCCAATTTCGGCATTGCACTTCCTGCAGCCGTCATCACACTGGTTCTGATTTTCATCAAAACCATGGGCACCGATGTAAGCGGAACTATTGCAAAAGAATACAGCCTGATTCAAATTATTCCCTATGTGCTTGTCCTGATCGGCGGCATCATCGGTATTAACGTATTTATCGTTCTTCTGATCGGAATTGTCTTCGGTTCCCTTATCATGCTGGCCACCGGCGCGACAGCTGCGACTGACCTTCTTGCAAACATGGGTTCCGGCGCTGCAGGCATGTATGAAACCACAATGGTGGCGATTTTAGTCTCAGCCATATGCGCTCTCATTCAGGAATACGGCGGCTTTGACGCACTCCTAAGCTTTTTCCGCCGCGTATTCAGAACCAAAAAAGGCGGCAAACTGGGCATCGGCCTTTTGGTCGGCGCCATGGACATCGCGACTGCAAACAACACAGTAGCCATTGTTATGGCAAATCCGATTGCGAAAGAAATGGCAGGCGAATATGATATTTCTCCCAAACATACAGCCTCTCTGCTGGACACCTTCTCCTGCATATTCCAGGGAGTCATTCCTTACGGTGCGCAGATGCTGGTTGCAATTTCTGCTGCCGCAGAGCTGGGCTGCGAAATTTCTGCTTTCGATATCATGCCAAATCTGTATTATCCTTACGTGCTGCTGATCTTCTCTCTGATCTTTATCTTCTTTGCTGCGGATAAAAATGAGAAGTATTAAATCTTTTCCTGCCCGGAAAATATAAGTAAAAGGCCAATCTGACTTCTTCTTTTAAAAAGTCGAATTGGCCTTTTCTTCTGCAGCATTATCCGCTGACCTTCCGTATCATAACCGGGATGCATTTCCAAATCTTCTGTTGCTTATAACGGCAGCTGATCATCAAACATGGATATCTGACGAAATCCGTCATTTTCCACACTTTCCTGCGCTCCAACAAAACTTTTCACTGTTTTTGACGAACTTTTTGGTGAATGATTCTGTTGTCAGTGTAACATAATCTTTATGGGAACGTGTAAGATTTTGATAAAATAAAAATATACGCTCAGATGCATGGACAAACTATTCCATCTCAAATAATGATTTTTCAGTAGCTGGCCGGGCATATTTATGCTATCATAGAAAAATACTCACTGCGGCGAAGTTTCCCGCCGCTGTAATTTTGTAAAAGGGGAGAAACTTTCATGTATGCACTTTTTTCCGGATTAATCGAATCCATCAGTAATTTCATGTACAGCTATCTATTGATCATCCTGCTCTTAGCAGTGGGACTTTACTTCACTTTCCGCACCAGATTTATACAGTTTCGGCTGCTGGGAGAATCCATCCGCCTCGTCACTGAAAAGAAGGGAAACAAAAATGGCGTTTCCGCTTTTGAAGCCCTGATGGTATCCACCGCAAGCCGCGTAGGAACCGGCAACATCGTGGGCGTTGCAAACGCCATCGCCATCGGCGGCTATGGCGCGGTTTTCTGGATGTGGATTATCGCGCTGGTAGGCGGCGCATCCGCTTTTATCGAAAGCACGCTGGCGCAGATTTATAAAAAGAAAAACAAGGATGGCTCAAGCTACGGTGGTCCTGCTTACTACATCGAAGCTGCACTGCACAGCCGTTTTCTCGGCATCATCTTCGCCATCGCTCTGATTGCCACTTATGCGGTAGGCTTTAACATGCTCTGCTCCTACAACCTGATCACCAGCCTGTCTGAGTACAGCTTTTACGGCGATCCTGAAACCTCTGTGGTTCCACTGATCTGCGGCGCAGTTCTTGCTGTCCTGGTCGCAATCTGCGTGCTGGGCGGCGGCAAAAGAATCGTGAAAGTCACCAGTGTCATGGTTCCTCTCATGGGTCTGACCTACATTGCAATGGCAATCATTTCCATGGTAATGAATTTTGAAATGCTGCCCTTTGTTTTCAAAAAAATCTTCACTTCCGCCTTTGATTTTAAAGCGATCTTCGGCGGTTTTGCAGGTTCTGCGCTGATGCAGGGCATCAAGCGCGGCCTCTACTCCAACGAAGCTGGAGTGGGCTCCGCGCCCAATGCTGCTGCCGCAGCTGACGTTTCTCATCCCGTAAAGCAGGGACTGGTACAGATGCTCAGCGTATTTATCGACACGCTGCTGGTCTGCACCGCAACCGCCATGATGTGCTTAAGCAGCGGACTTACCCCTTCCGAAGATCTGACAGGCGCGCCCTTCGTCCAGACCGCTCTGTCTTCCAACTTCGGTTCCTTCGGTATCTACTTTGTAACCTTTGCACTTCTTCTGTTCGCGTTCACTACACTGCTGGGCAACCTGTTCTACTGTGAAGGCTGTTTAAATTATATTGCCAACCGCCCTGTGAGCAAAACAGGGATGAATATATTCCGCATTCTCGCCTGTGTTGTGGTCTTCCTCGGTGCTCTGTTAGACTTTTCTCTGGTGTGGAACCTGGCGGACGTGCTGATGGGCATTATGGCTCTGATCAATCTTCCCGTGATCGTGATTCTCGGAAAGACCGCTCTATCAGCGCTCAATGACTATGTAAAGCAGAGAAAAGAAGGGAAAGATCCGGTGTTTAAAGCATCTTCCATCGGACTTGAGGGGAAGACAGAGTTCTGGGATTAAAATATCAGACGTTCTGCCATCCAATGTTTCATAAATTATTTTGACTTCAAAATGGGCCGGATATGTTAGCCAAAAGCGTATTCGGCTCATTATTTTTTTCATTAACCCAAATCACTGCAGCTCATAATAAAAAATGTATTGCTGCAAAACGCCCTCAAAGCCACGATACAGTCCAAAAGGAAAACCATCCGGATAATGTACTTCCAGTGCCTGCCTTATGTGGGTATCAACCGGAAAAGCCTGCAGTTGATGCAGGCCAAATAGACAGATGCAATCAGCAACCTTTTCTCCCACGCCATAGAGCTTTAACAATTCCGCTTTCGCATTTTCATAGGACATCTGCTCAATAGCCTTCAAATCTACTGACCCGGAAACTATGCTTTTCGCAGTGCTGATCACATATTTGCTGCGATACCCCAAATTGCAGGCATCCAGCTGCGCTCTTTCAAGATTTGCCAGTGCTTCCGGTTTCGGGAAAGCATAATATATTTTCCCGCTTTTCGTCATCTTTTCTTCCCCATATCTCTCACAGATATTCCGGATACATCGCGTAATCCGGGTAATATTATTCTGCTGGGAAATCAGAAAAGTGATAATCATCTCCCACAGATCCTGCCGCAAAATCCGAATGCCTGCACCGTGTTTTGCTGCATTTTTCAAATATGCATCCTTCGAATCTATCTGTCCGATATACTCCCCATAATCTGTGTCCAGATCAAAATATCCTTTCCAGAAATTTTCAAAAACAGCTTCTTCGCACTCAAAAAAACATCGCTCGTCTTCCTGCCTTACTTCCAGATACTGATCTCCCGCAATGATCACAAATATGTTTTCCCCGTTTTTTTTCATCCGAAAACACTGACCCGATTCGCTGATTTGATTTAAATTAAAATTGTTGACTATTCTTTCGATCATATGTATACCTGACTATTCAATGAATTTATTTTTTCTCCGCCGATCTTATAGACCTTCATCAGCGATACGCTCTCTTCTTTCTTCAACTGTATAATACTTTTTCCCGGAATCAGCAGGTTTCCGGCCCATTTTTTCAAGCCATCAGTACTCTGCTGCACTTGAATAAGTGCCTATGTACCTAAAAATTCAATAATAACGGGGATAAAAATAACCCGAAACCTTGGGGACTGTTTATCGTTTTATGAAGATGGCTCCGATTAACCGGATTCACTTTACAACACTTCCGGCAACCGGATCATTAAGGACTCCATTCTTCATTGGATTCTGAGGACTGTATTAACTTTTTATAGCGTATGTTTTCACGTTTTAACGCAATCATTTAAAAACGTAAAACTTCTTGCAAAGTTTTATGACCACGCAAAGCACAAATACCGTTTTGGATTCAGAATCCTGCCCCCGGAATGGTCAGATGGAAGTATCTTTTACAGTAAACAGTATTCTTCTTCCATCAGACAACAAGAACAACCGTATCAGCAAAGTTGCTGAATTTGACAAACAACATTTGAATACAGACGCAGGAAGCTATCCATGGAAAAGAGGACTCAGAAATGCCATGCTGACATTTCTAAGTACGACTAAGATAGCAACTCTTCCCGCGTAGGGAGCGACCGTCTTATTTGCAACCATTTGTAGGCATAATCAAAAAAGCTGTCTCACTATGATTTCACCTAAATGAGACAGCTTTTAATACTTTAAAGTAGTATCTTCTCCAAGGAAATCCGAATCATTTCCTTTGTTATTCTGGCAACTTACATCCTACTCACTCTCATCACCCTCCGCACCCCACATACCTTCTCATCCCAATTCTCCAAACCGCATAACTCACCCCTGCAAACACAAGCGTTCCCACCGGGCAGACCGCAAACCACCACGCGTCTGTCCTCCCCAGCAGAAACTGCAGCGGATAATATTGAATCAGCGTATACGGAATGACAAACGTGCAGAACCGCATAATGCCCTTTCCATAGATGTCGAGGGGATATTTGCCGTGGTCTTTGGCGCCGTAGGTCAGGATGTGGATGAGGGTCGTGTCTTCGATGGAGAAAAAACAGACCGTCGCACCGAGCAAAAACAGTCCCAGAAACAGAATCACACCGCCTGCGATCATGAAAATCAGCGTCAGGATGTTGGCTGCGTTCCAGCTGATACTGCTGTTTTTGATGCCGATGCCCAGCATGATGAGGGCGGTCACCATCGGGCCGAGCTTTCCGATTTCAAAGCGCGTTCCCAGAATCTGGAGGATCGGGCTGCAGGGGCGCAGCAGAATTCTGTCGAACTCACCGCGTTTTACCATCCCAGAAAACACATTGAATCCTGCACCGATGCATTCGGCGATGGAAAAGGACATCTGCATGATGGAAAAGCAGAGCAGCACCTCTGCATACGAGTATCCTTTTATCTGCGTAAATCCCGAAAAAAGGAAATAAATTCCCAGAAATCCGTTGAATGCGACCACAAATCTTCCGATCATCATCAGGACCAGCGAAAGCTTATACTGCATCATGCCCCGCAGGATCGCCGAAATATATAAAAAGTAAAGTTTTACATTTCGCTTCATTTCTTTGCCTTTCTGCTGCCGTCAGGCAGCTTCTGATATGGAAACTTTGTGCGTCAGCGCAAAGTTTTGGAGTTAAACGCAGTTTTACTCCTAACCTCCCTGCACAACCACTCTGCGCTGCGCCCTTTGACAAATCATTTTTCCGCACAAAATCAGCACGCACAGCCAGAACAGCTGCAGGCCGATTGCCGCCGGTATTTCACTTCCGGCCAGGTCGCCGCTGTAGATACGAAAAGGCACATTTTGCATGGAACCAAAGGGCAGAAGCTCCATAACGGTCCGGTAAGGCTGCGGGATAAAAGGCAGCGGAATGACGTTTCCCGACAGAAAATCCACCGCGCCGGTCAAAAGCATCCGCCAGCCCTGCGGGGAGATGGTGAAAAACGAAAGCATATACACCACCATGCAAAACGCCGCCGTCACTCCCGCGCCCAGAAGCATCGTGACAACGAACAGCAAAAATGCGCCGAAGCTCACCGGTGCGCTCATCCGAAAAGGCTTTGGCACAAGAAACGCCACCAGCAGAAGCGGAATACATTTCAGCACCGCCGTTGCCATGCGGCCCCCTATGTTTCTGGCAAACCACATGTCGTAAATAGAAACCGGCCTGCACATTTCATAGGCGATGCCGCCGTCCACGATCACTGAAAAAAACTCCTTGTCCGCCGCCCAGGTGTTAAAAAGCACAAGAAATGCTTCTTTTAACCATATGTAAGAAACCAGCGCCTGATAGTCCATCGGCAGTCCCGCCGGGCTCGATTCCAACAGCGCCCTGTAGGCGAGACATTCCATCAGCCCCCAGAAAAACTGCGTGGTGAGCGCGCTCAGGGACGCCATGCGATATTGCAGCCCACAGACGAAGTGCATTTTGAAGAAAGAAAAATATTTTTTCACGCTGCACCTCCTACAGAATATTCAGTTTTTGATAGAGATTGGCCACGATCTGATCCAGACTGCCGCCTTCATCCGCGCCCTCAACAGATCGCTGCGCTTCCCGCCGCATGTCCTCCAGCGTTCCGTCCAGCAAAACCTTACCTTTTCCAATTAAGATCACATGCTTTGCCAAAGCCTCAATATCCT
>JAFUMV010000094.1 GCA_017482485.1 Lachnospiraceae bacterium | reverse complement strand
TTTCCGACAGACTTCTTTCCATGCTTACCATGCCTGCCGTTATCTTCAGCAGCTGCATTTCTGCGATTCACGTCATAGGCCAGCAGCTTGTATACTGTTGCTGCCGTGGGAACCCCCAGAAGCATGCCAGGAACCCCCATCAGGCCGCCGCCTACAGTAACCGAGGCCAGCACCCACATGCCGGGCAGACCGATAGAGCTGCCCACCACTCTGGGATAAATCAGGTTTCCTTCCACCTGCTGCAGCACCACGATGAACACCAGAAACAGCACCGCCTTCAACGGATCCTGTGTCAGGATCATAAATGCGCCCACAGCAGCGCCAATATATGCACCAACAACGGGAATCAGCGCAGTCACACCGATGAAAGCACCGATCATGGGCGCATAAGGGAAACCGAAAATCAGCATGCAGACCGTACAAAGGGATCCCAGAATCACCGCTTCCGTCACCTGTCCCACGATAAAACTCGAAAAAGTGGAATCTGCGGTTTCAATGACTCTTTTTCCAACGGCGCGCCACTTGGGCTTCACATAGGCATGCACAATACGTCTGAACTGGCTTCCCAGTCTTTCCTTACTGCTTAAAATATAGATTGCAAAAATCAGCGATACCACAAAGTTTACAATGCCGCCCATCACGCTGCCCACAATGGAGACTGTGGAATTTAAAAATCCGCCCAGACCGGCTTTCAAGTAAGTAAAAACTTTATTCCCCAGCTCGTTCCAGTCAATGGTCAGGTTATTCAGCTCTTCCACCATCTCCGGATTGGAATCCAGATTAACTGCCAGCCAGTTCACCACCTGTTCAAACACCACCGGAACACCCTGACCGATTACCACAAAGGCTTTTCCCAGTTCCGGAATTACCAGTCGGAATACCAGCACCAGAACCGTAACAATCAGCACCATGGACAAAACAATGCATACCGGTCTTCTTGTTTTGCACACAATTACATTCCGGGCTTTCGGAAAATAAATCTTTTCCAGCATCCTCATGATGATATTGAGCACATATGCAATAACTCCGCCCATAATAAGCGGCATTGTAATCCCCCAGAGATTCCCTGCGCCGCCAAGCAGCACATCAAAATATCGAATCACAAGAATCAGTGCCGTGGCCAGCAGTAAATATATCACCACCCGCATATCCAGTTTTTTCTTTTCCATAAATTTTGAAATCCTTTCCCCAAATTCATTCGCACTCCGGCCCAACCACCCTGCTCTCCTGCCACAAGGCATTTTCCTTTGGCTGTGCTTTTTCAGGCTCACACCACTGCTTATGATCAATCATTTTGCGAATTTGCTGCATCCGGCTGTCCACCTGGCAGATGGTATCCGCGCAGCCCTTTAACTCTGCCGCAATCATATCCGCATTTTCCACATCCTGTTTGTATTTCAGCTTATGCTCCAGGCTGGCCCAGAAGTCCATGGCAATGGTCCGAAACTGCACTTCGGCACGCATATGTTTTTTCCCATTGGATAAAAAAATGGGAATCCCCAGAATCAGGTGCAGACTCCGATAGCCATTTGGCTTTGGAGACGCAATATAGTCTTTGATATCCACCACCACAATATCATCCTGTTGGGTCAAAAGTCTGGCAAGGCTGTAAATATCCTCCTGAAAGGAACAGATCACTCTCACGCCCGCCACATCCGACAGATTTTTCTCAATACTCTCCGGCGTCAGCTCCCAACCCTTGCGCTGCATCTTCTCCACAATACTGTGCGGTGATTTCAGCCTCGTCTTAATGCTTTCAATCGGATTTCTGTTATGACGCAGCGAAAATTCCGTGTCCAGCACATGGAATTTTGTTTCCAGTTCCAGAATCGCACACTGGTACTGCATCAAAAGCTTCCGGTATCTTTCATCTTCAAAAAATAACTCTTCCGGATACTCTTTCTCTTTAACCCCTGTTTCCGCGTTTTCTGCCATTTTCGGCTCCCTCTTCCCCTTCTTTCCTGATTTTAAAAACAGCGGCATCCACCAATGTGCTATGCCGCTGTAATTTACCGGATTTTTCTTTTTCAGTGTAAGCTACCGCTCCGTTTTGGACAAGAGCTTTCCCGGATATTTAATAAAATCTTTACGATTGACAGGCTGTCTGCCACCCGACAATGATCCATCTACCTCAGCCGCGCACTTTAAATCCGCACGCTCTCTGCAGCGGCCGGTCTTCCTCTTCTATCGTATCAATCACAATTCTGCCGTTGCCGTCCAGACGGCACAGCAGCGTATCGATGGTTTCCGGACGCCCCTGCAGCTCCATTTCCACATTTCCGTCCGGCAGGTTGGCAACCCAGCCGGAAAGCTTCAGCTCCTCCGCAATGTAATAAGCGGTATAGCGAAAGCCCACTTCCTGAACCCGTCCGGAAATGATGTAATGTCTGCGTACATGGCCCGCATTCTGCAGGTCCTGTTTCTCCTGCGGCCCCATCCTTTCTTCTTCCGCTTCCCCAAAGGCGCTGTTCACCAGCCGCCTCCAGAATCCTGCGGCCATTAAAATTTCAGACCTTTCAAAAGTGCCGCAAGAGAAGTTCCCACAGCTTCATTGGAACTGTATTCTTCGGCCTGCTTTTCTTCAATTTCATCAGGTTCACTGCTCTCAGCAGCCGCTTTGATGCTCAGGCTGATCTTATTATCATTGGTATTCAACACTTTCACCTTCACCACATCGCCTACATTCAGCACTTCGGAAGGTTTCTTGATTCTCTTCTGACTGATCTGGGAAATATGCACCAGACCGTTTAATCCATCGCCCAGATCTACGAATGCGCCGTAAGGCATCAGGCTTTCCACACGGCCTTCCAGCACACTGCCGGGCACGATCATGGAAATCTTGTGATTTAAGCGTTCTGCTTCTTTTTCTTTCAGAATTTCCTTAGCGGAAAGCACCAGTTTTTTCTTCTCTTTATCCACAGTAATCACGCGAACTGTCATGTTTTTCCCCAGAAAAGCATCCAGATCTTCCACATAATCCAGTGCCAGCTGAGAAGCGGGAATGAAGCCGCGAATCCCTTCCACAAAAGCCACCACGCCCTTGTTCACCACTTCGCTCACCTTTACGCTGAGTGCAGTCTTTTCTTCCATATAGGAAATGAGCTTGTCCCAGCCCAGGACTTCCATCGCTTCCACACAGGAAAGCTGGATATTGCCTGCGCCATCATCCTTTTTCACCACGGTGCCTTCCAGCACATCACCCACATGCACGTCCGCCAACACAGAAAATTTGGGGTCCCTGCTCAGATCCTCTGCTTTGATCACGCCGGACGCGTAGTAGCCCAGATCCAGCGTAACACCGTCTTCCTTCACATCGATAACCGTTCCGGAAATGATATCTCCCTCTCGGATGGTTCGAAAAGACGCTTCCAATTCCCGGGCATAGTCCGCCATAGTTTCCGTCGTGCCGAATTCCTCCACATCTCTGATGCCTTTTTTGATTTCTTTTTCCATAAATTTGTAACCTCCTCTTTGTGTCCGGCGCATCACTCGCCTGTTTGCTTCATTTTATCATCAAAATTCCGAAATTACCATACCCGAAGCATTGCCGTTTGACAGGGCTTTGAAACCGCGCTACACTGAAACAATGAAGTTTGATGATCGCTGCTGTGAACAGTGACTGATAATCCGCCGCTTTTTGGTCTGCGGCTGTTTCCAAGCAAGGAGATTTCACCATGAAGAAAAAAGCACTTCGGGCGGCCCTTCCCTGTACCCTGCCCGTCCTGATGGGATACATTTTCCTCGGCATCGCCTTCGGCGTGCTGCTGGCAGAAAAAGGATTTTCGCCGCTCTGGGCATTTTTCATGAGCGTTTTCATCTATGCAGGTTCCATGCAGTTTGTGGCGATCAGCCTGCTGACCGCCGCCTTTTCTCCGCTGTCCACCTTTCTGATGACGATCATGGTCAACGCCAGGCATCTCTTCTACGGCCTGTCCATGCTGACTCCTTTTGAAAAAATGGGAAAATTAAAGCCCTACATGGTCTTTTCCCTGACTGATGAAACCTATTCCCTGCTGTGCGGCATCAAGGTCCCGGAGGGCGTGGACAAAAAGTGGTTCTTCTTTTTCATCTCCCTTTTCGATCAGCTTTACTGGATTGCCGGCTCCTGCATCGGCGCTATGGCAGGAAACCTGATCCCCTTCGATTCCACGGGCATCGATTTCGCCATGACTGCGCTGTTTCTCGTCATCTTCGTGGAGCAGTGGGAATCTGCCTCCACCCATCTGCCGGCACTGTTGGGCATCGGCATCACGCTGGTGTGCCTGCTGGTTTTTGGCGCGGATAATTTTCTCCTGTTTTCCATGGCCGGCATACTGGCTGCACTTTTACTTTTAAAAAAGCAGCTCGCGGCACCTGATGGCAGCGACACTGCACCGGACAATTCCGGTTCTGCTGCCGGCGACGTGACGTCAATGGCCCACGGTTCCAGCCCGGAAGCTGCCGTTTCTGACAAGAAAGGAGGGACGGACAGATGACTCCCCAGACCACGCTCCAACTGATATTGACCATTGCCATCATCGCTTTTGCCACCCTGCTGACCCGGGCGCTGCCCTTTTTCCTCTTCCCCGTTGGAAAGGAAACTCCTGCTGTAGTCCGCTATCTGGGCAGCGTGCTTCCCTTTGCCGTGATCGGAATGCTGGTAATATATTGTTTTAAGAACATTTCCATCTTTTCCGGTTCCCGCGGGCTTCCCGAACTGATCGCATCGGCCTTCGTGATTCTGGTACATAAATGGAAGCATAATCTGCTGTTGTCCATCGCGGGCGGCACGGTGGTGTATATGGTGCTGGTGCAGGCGGTGTTTTAGCTTTTGAAATTTAAATTTCTCAACTAATTTAAAGAAAACTCCGGTTTTTTTAATTTTTATAATTATTACAAGTAGATAAATGGCATGTATTCAAAAAAGGAGTTGTTGCCATGAGTGAAAGCATACTTACCTCCCCCCAGACATGGATCGAATACATTCCTGCGCATAAAGTCATCGGAATTTATGACATTAATGATAAAGGCTACTGGGATTTTGAAAAACGGGATGATTTTGACCTGATTGAAG
>JAFUMV010000093.1 GCA_017482485.1 Lachnospiraceae bacterium | reverse complement strand
TGGTCCGCCAGAACTGCAGCTTTTAAGTCATAGCGGTCCTTCTGGGTCAGACTCTGCAGCATTTTGGCACGGTAGGGATTGTTATCTTTCTCCAGGAAACAGATCAGCTCTTCAAAATTGCCGGCTGCATCCTTTAAAATTTCTTCCATTTCAGGATAAGCAGCGGCGCGCTCAGCGTCGAAATAGGAAGCCAGCCGCTGTTCTCTGAGTTCCTTTGCCTCTTCCAGAGCCTTCTCGCAGCTGCCATATACTCTTCCTTCTTTATCCGGATCAGCCACAGGAGAGACAAAAATACTCTCTGTCCATTCTCCCATAATGGCAGGACGCATCACAAGTGGGTATTCACCTGCATTCTCAATCTTTGTCATCGCAGAAAGCTGCTGTGCATTTTCCACGCAGGAAAGGCGCAGACTTCCCATTCCAAGTTCAATGGAAATGTTACCATTGTCATCCGTTACCAGATCAGCAATCGTACCATACTGGGTATAATTTAATACCTCCAGCTTCACTGCGGTATTCGCAAGAGCGCTTCCATCCTCTCTGCTTAATCCAAATGTAACCTTTACCGTTCTTGCATAATGGGAAGTCACATTGTAAAAGGTTGCACAGCCCTTCCTTCCGATCACATCCGGCTGATCTTCCAGAATCCCAAACCCTCTGGCATGTACCAGCATCGCTCTGGAAGCGGGCACGTCAAACCAGCCCAGATTGAGCTTATCTTCGGGTTCACATGCGCCCAGATACTGCCATCTGCCGCCGCAGTAAACTTCGACCCAGGCATGATTGTCATCACAGTGGGACCACAGGGGCGCATACACCTGTCTCGCTGCAATACCCACGCTTCGAAGAACTGTGGTCGCAAAGGTACTCTCCTCCCCACAGCGTCCAAACCCGCTTTTGTAAACAGTCATCGCATTGGCGGTACGTGAATCGGCCTGATGATAGGTTGCATTTTCCGCACACCAGAAGTTTACCCGCAAAATTGCTTCTTCAAGGGACATTCCTTCCAGTTTGGGCATCACCATATCATAGAAAAATCTGCGGCATTTTTCAATCCTTTCATTATTAATACGATAGGCTGCCACATTTTCCAGAAAAATGTCTTCCGGCAGCTGTCTGCACCACTCCACATTTTCGTAGAGCATACACGCATGTTCTGCATACGCCAGAAGCACATCTTCTGCCACATCTGTTTTGTCACAGTATGGCATGGAGCTTTTATAGTACTCCATAATCCGATTTAACAATTTTGTCTTTTCCATAGTTCCCCCTATGTTATATTAACATTTTTAACAACAAATTGTTAACATGATTATATCAATCCCGTTAGCATTTTACAAGGCTTTCATACGAAAAACTGCTTCAATCTGTCCTGGCCCATTCGTAACAGGGTTCTTTCTGCAGCGCAAAATGCAGTACGCCGCCGGCGGTTAGCTCTTCATATGTAATAAAGGTACGATTCAGCTCCTTTTTGTTCAGCCAAACACCTCTGATATACCAGTTTTCTTCCGGATCACAGTCCGTTTCAATAATCAGCTTTTTATCAATGCTGCAGCTGTGATACTTGGGATTTAAGTCCAGTTCCTGTCGTGCAAAGAGCGGCGTATTAAAATCAAAATGGTTAGAAGCCGCTGTCGTAGAATGAAATCCCAGCGCAGTCAACACAAGCCATGCCGACATCTGTCCCACATCTTCATTGCCACAGAAACCAAAAGGTCCTTCATGATAGGCCTCATTTTGAATGCGCCGAACCCAATACTGTGCACGCCAGGGACATCCTGCATGATTAAACAGATGGACCACTGTATGACAGGGTTCATTGGAATGATTATAGTCATCATTCCAGAGTGCACTTAAATCTGCCCCTTCCATGAATCTCTCCAACTTTTCACAGAATGCGTCATTTCCGCCCATCATTTCGATCAATTTCGGGATGTCATGGGGTGCAAACCAGGACTGCTGAAAAATGTTGCTTTCCACACAGCCTCTTTCATCATAAATGCCGTTATGCTCCATCCAGTTTCCATCAGCATCTTTCCTCCTCATCCAGCCAAAATCCGTGTCAAAAATCTGTCGGTATCCCAATGACTGCTGTCTGATTTTGTCTGCTTCTTCCCGATACCCGAGCTTTTCTCCCAACCGGGCAATACACCAGTCGGCAAATGCATTTTCCACGGTCTGTGAAATATTCCCGGGCACATAACCATATCGCTGCATTGCTTCCCTGTTATTTCTGTTGGAACGCTCCGAATATACAGTATCCCGGCAGATTTCCCATGCCTTTTGTACATCATAGTTTTTGATGCCTTTTAAATACGCATCTGCTGTAATAATCGCACCCGGATCTCCCACCATACAACCTGTTTCAAGTCCCAGAAGTTCCCAGCGTGGGAATGTTGTATTTCCTTCTTTCGCCAGTTCGATCATGGTGGCTATCATATCATTGACCGCCTCCGGATCTATCAGCGTCAAAAGCGGGAATTCACTTCGATAAACATCCCATCCACTGAAAACGGTACGGCACAAAAAGTCATTGGTTTTGTTCACCGTTTTGCCCCCCGCCGGATATTCTCCGTTGCAGTCAACGAAAATTCTGGGATCTAAAGAAGCATGATACAGGCAGGTATAAAATTTCTGCAGGTTTTTCAGGCTTCCCTGCACAGAAATAACGGAAAGCTGCTTTTCCCACTTTTTTTGTGCTGCTTCCACATAGCCCTCAAAGGACCAGTGAGTACACTCCTGTGCCAGATTCTCTCTTGCATTTTCCGTACTGACGTAGGAAATTCCCACTCTGATCAGAAGTTCCTGATCCTCCCGGGCATCATAACGGGCATAAAATCCGCTGTTCTTCCCCTGATACTGGGAAAGTTTTCCGATCCTTTCACCGTTTTCCCAGACACCCCATTTTTCCAGCGGTCTGCTAAACTGCGCACAGAAATGCAGGGTATAAGTCACATGTCCATCGCCATGGCCCCAGCCCCCGGCTGTATCCGGACAATAAATGCTGCCTTCGATCGTGTTCTCATCGCGCACAAAAATCTGCTGCCATTCGGAATACCCTCCGATACGGCGTGCAAGGTCCACATATACGCCTGCATTCTCCGTCCTTGGAAATGTGACGCGCATAATTCCCGCATGACAGGTTGCCGTAGTCTCCACTCTCGTATCATATCTTAAAAGCGTCACCGCATAATATCCGGGTTTTGTGATTTCACTGTCATGAGAAAACTCAGATTCCCTGCCGGCCCTTTTGGGCTGATACCTGCTGTGCATGTTTGTCCCACTGTGAAAAGGCACTTCTCCAACCACAGGCATGATCTGAAAATTTCCCAGATCTCCGTACCAACCGATGCCGGATAAATGGTTGATGCTAAAGCCCTCTATGGTCGTATGATGATAGCTGTAACCCGGACTGTTGTCTCCGCCGGTGATGGTGTCCGGACTGAACTGTACCGCTCCCCAGGGCACAACCGCACCGGGATAGGTTTTTCCGCCGCCTGCCGGAAAGGAAACATCCTGCGGAATGTCCGCAACTGCCCCAACGATCGTATCCACATATTCATGTAATTTCATCCTGCAATTATCCTCTGTTTCCGAAGCAGTTTTCTGCAACATTTCAGCATAAGGCCGAACGGTTACGTTTTTACTACTTCTTATTATCGTAATTTTCGTACTTTTTCCAGATGTTCATCATTTCTTTGTCTTTACCGTTTCAGCCATCCTTCCGGTAATTCTTCAAGCGGTTTTGGCATCTGAAACGCTTTTCCGATTTTCGCAAATTCTTCTGCCAGATTTTCATCTACCTGTCCCTGCGGATTGGGAGAAATGTTCAACATGAAATTGATGTTCATAGGAAAATAACGATTCATTTTTTCAAGTGCCCATTCTGCACTGACCGGCTCTGCATCAGGATCTTCATCTCTCCAAAACCAGGTATGTGTCAGCTTATTGCAGGAAACACCGGGGCCCTCAAAGCTTCCTTCCACTTCCTGTCCCGCCGCATTTTCATAAAATACCACGTCTGTACCTTCAATTCCTTCCGAACATCCGATATTCATCAACAGACAATCCGGCTGCAGAGATTTCACAAGGCTGTCCAGTTCCTCAAAAGAGAGCACTTCATAAGGGGGGCCGCCCCAGGGCGCACTCCAGCCATCCACGATCAGGAAAGGAATTTTCCCGTAATTGGTCAAAAGCTCTGTAACCTGACCTCTGATCAGCTTCTTCTGTTCCTCCGTGCAGGATCTCTTTCCGATTCCGGCAGTCAGGTCCAGAACAGAAAAATACAGACCAGCGGCAATCCCCGCTTCTCTGAACGCTTCCAGATATTCCGCAACCACATCTCTTGTGCAGGAAGCATTTCTGACACAGTGTTCGGAATACTGTGTTGGCCAAAGGGCAAAGCCTTCATGATGCTTGGTTGTCAATGCTGCGAAACGGCAGCCTGCGCTTTTTGCAACCTTTGCCCACTGTCTGCAGTCCAATTTTTCAGGATTCCAGAATTTCTCATCAAAGGGATACTGACGGGGTTTGGGGCCGTTTTCACATTCATATTCCCAATCCTCGGTTTCGGATGCGTGAAACTGTGCGGTGGCACTGTTAAAATGAATGAATGTGCCAAATCTTAAGTTGATAAAATTCTTTTGCAGCTCCAGCAATCTGTTCATAAGATTTTCCTCCATGTAAAAAATCGTATCTCATACTCCCATTCTAACGTTCTTTCTCCCTTTCGTAAATATCTTTTATCTGATTTCAAAAGCCTTTACACCGTGTACCGGCACAGACTCTTTCATCATGAGGCTCTTTCATCATGCCGTCATGGGTTCGCATTTCCTGTTGCTGATTTTATTGTAGAAGCTTATAATAAGAACAATAGACTTCTTTGATCCGGAAGGTGATTTTTCGATGGAATATTCTTTTGGAAATTACGGTTTTCTTCCACGTGAAAAAATGCAGAATCAGCCACTTTTCCTTCTGGACTTCGGTGTTGAACGCCGCGATACGTCCTCTTATTTTTTTGAAAATAAAACCAGGGCGTCCTATCAGGGGTACCTGTTTCAATATACCTTGAATGGCTGCGGCGTCTACGAAGATTCCCACGGCAGCCATCTGTTATCCCCAGGACAGGCTTTTTTTGCAAAAATGCCGGAAGACAGCCGCTATTACTATCCTGCCTCACATAGCAAAACGGCCTGGGATTTTTTCTATCTGCATTTTGACGGTTTTGCTGCCGATTCTTTCTACGACACCATCAGGGGAACTGTCCGGTCCCGTCATCTTCCTTCCCACCGATCATACCTGCGTCCGCCTATTCTTTCGTCTCTATGAAAATTGTCGGGCTGAAAATTCCCTTGCTCTCTATGAAGGAAGCGAGTTTCTTTACCGCTTTTTCGCCCAGGCACTGCGCACGCTGGAATCACCTTCCGCCGAAGGTTCAGCGCTGATTGTGCAGGCTGGCGACTATCTGCGCAGACACACTGCCACCATCAGCGGCATCGGTCAACTCGCGGCGGCCTGTCATGTATCTCAGGAGCATCTGACTCGCTGCTTTAAAAAAGAAATTGGCCAGACACCACTGCAGTATCTGACCCGACTTCGACTGGAAAATGCACTTTTTTATCTGTTAAATACCGATGATTCTATCGGACTGATTGCGAAAAACTGCGGTTTCTTAAATGGCAACTATTTTGCCAAGGTTTTCCGCAGATATTTGAACTGTTCTCCTGAAGAATACAGACGGCGCAACCGGTGCTGATGCAGATGCTGCCCCATGCCTCCGCCCACGAGCCATGCCCAGCACCGGCAGTCTGTCTTCTTCTCACACTGTTTTTAATGTACTTTCTGCCTGCAGTTTCTCCTTGACAAGAACTTCCACCTCGTTTTCGGAAATTTCTAATACCACCGCAAGCTCTTCATAAAGGTTATTCTCTGCCACCTTCAAATATCTGGCATCCATGGCCGTCAGCTTTCTTCCCTGCGCAACACGTTCTCTCCTGCGCTGATGCAGCGTTTTGATCATCGCCATCATTTTTTCCGTATCGCAATGACTGATCGCCTCCCGATAGTCTGCCTCCCGGGCCCGGTCATCCCGAATCCAGGGCTGCTCCAGCATCGGAATGCGCTCAATCAGCTCTCTGGCCTGCCTGCCGGTAAGAACCGGACGCATCACATTTTTACTTTTCTCGTGATCCACCGGCGTATATATTTTACTGCCCGCATCATCAACCGGTGACATTTCATAGTAAAGTCTGTCTTTGGCAATGCCGTCCATATTCAGCGTCGTAATGTCAGCAATCCTGCAGACGCCTTTACTTCCATAAGTTACCAAATCTCCCTTTTGAAACATAACTTCCTCATCTTTCTGCGAAACAACACGGCAGCCAGATAAATCATGGCTGCCAGTTACAGTTTTATTATACCCCGAAAAATACTGATTTTCTAATAAAAAATCAATTTTTGAAGCATTTTTGTGTATTATTACGCATAAAGTGAGAGCAATTTTTTGTGCACTTTTCAGGCTTTACTTCTGCTCAGATTCCTTGTTTGTCTTCTTATCGGAAGTGACCTTTTCCATAATCACAACCGCAAGCCAGATAATGATACTCGCTACAAAAATCCCCAGCATACCCTTCCAGAGAATCTCCAAAGAGATCAGAAAATTTTCCAACATACCTGTTTTCTCCTTTCACCAGATCCGTTTTATAAGAACTTACTTATCAGATTGATTACAAGACCGCCTGCAACCACGGATGCAATCTGTCCCGATACGTTCGCACCGGCAGCATGCATCAGAATGATATTGCCGGGATTTTCAGACATGGCCAGCTTCTGTACCACACGGGAAGACATGGGGAATGCAGAAATGCCGGCTGCTCCGATCATGGGATTGATCTTCTCTTTTCTGAACAGGTTGATAAATTTTGCAAACATAACACCGCCGATGGTATCGAAAACGAAAGCCAGCAGACCGATTGCCATGATCAGCAGCGTTTCCAGTCTTACAAATTCTTCCGCACGCATGCTGAAAGAAATGGTGATACCTAAAAGCAGAGTGATCAGGTTTGCCAGATCTGTCTGCGCAGTTTCGGAAAGATTCTTAAGCACGCCGCATTCACGCAGCAGGTTGCCGAACATCAAAAAGCCTACCAGCGCTACGGAAGAAGGCGCAATAAATCCGACAATGATTGTTACCACAATAGGGAACGCAATACGCATGGACTTATTTACATTACCGGGCTGGTAATTCATGCGGATCGCACGCTCTTTCTTTGTGGTGACCAGCTTGATGGCAAAGGGCTGTACAATAGGCACCAGCGCCATGTAGGAATAGGCGGCTACCGCAATTGCGCCGATGTAGTTGGAATCCAGCACCTGGGATACCAGAATGGAAGTAGGACCGTCAGCCGCACCAATAATACCGATGGATGCCGCATCCTTTAAATCAAAGCCCATAAGGGTCGCCGCGCAGATTGCAAAGAAAATACCAAACTGTGCTGCTGCACCGAATAAAAACATGACGGGCTGAGAAAGCAGGGGGCCGAAATCAATCATTGCACCGATACCAATGAATAACAGAATCGGCATCGCTTCGGAGGCTTCGATTCCCACCTCAAACAGCCACTGAATAATGCCCTGAGCTTCCACTTTTCCCTGTACCACCTGATCGATAACTCCGGAAAAAGGTAAATTCACCAAAATTGCGCCAAAGCCCATGGGCAGAAGCAAAGACGGCTCATACTCCTTTTTGATTGCCAGCCAGATGAGCACCAGGCCGACCACATACATAACACATTGCTGCCAGGTCACATTCATGAGACCTTCCACTAAGAACTCCATAGTTCTCCTCCTTCTCTTTTGCGCAAAAAAGGCAAGCCTTCTGCGCTTTTTTTCTGCGCAAAAGTCTTGCCATTTCAACTCCGTGCGGGTCATCAGACCGTACTGACGCTTCGGAATCCATTACAATTCAATGCCGGCTACTCCCTTTTACCTTACCAGTATAAAAGAATTTTGCCGTTTCGTGTGCTCAGATTTCGTCAAGGAAATTCCATTTTATGTCAACCGAATGTGTTTTCCATTGATCTCACTGAATATCATATGCATTTCTGCAGGCACAGTTTACTGCTGCTGTGCAGCCAGACGCTTCCGATAATCCTCCAATGCAGCATGCACCGCCTCTTCCGCAAGCACGGAACAGTGAATCTTCACCGGCGGAAGTCCATCCAGAGCTTCCACTACCGCTTTATTTGTCAGCTGTTCAGCCTCTTCAATGGTTTTTCCCTTGATCATTTCGGTAGCCATAGAACTGGTAGCGATTGCCGCTCCGCATCCAAAGGTGTTGAATTTCACATCCTCAATCACACCATTTTCAATTTTTAAATACATCTTCATGATATCGCCGCAGACTGCGTTGCCAACCTCGCCAACACCATTTGCGTCCTCAATCGTTCCTACATTGCGCGGATTCGCGAAATGATCTCTCACCTTTTCACTATATGTCATTGCCATATTAAATTCCTCCAAAATCACTTTTCATTCTCAATCACACGATCTTCGTTCAGATCAAACCTCGCCCTTTTGGATATGCTCCCACATCGGTGACATTTCACGAAGCCGTTTTACAACGCCGGGCAAAGTCTGCAGAATATAATCCACTTCTTCCTCGGTATTGCTCTCGTCCAGGCTGATGCGCAGGGAACCATGAGCGATTTCTACCGGAACTCCCAATGCCAGAAGAACATGGCTGGGTTCCAGAGAACCGGAGGTGCAGGCAGATCCTGAGGAAGCACAAATGCCCTGCAGATCCAGATATAACAGAAGGGATTCTCCCTCAATTCCTTCAAAACAGAAATTCATATTGCCGGCAATACGCTGATCGGGATCACCGTTTAAACGGCTTTTTGGAATCTGCAAAACAGCCTCTGTCAGTCTCTTACGCATTTTCAAAACTGCAGCATTCTTCTCTTCCCTGTTTTCAAGACTCTCCCTGAGGGCCTCTGCCATGCCCACAATTGCGGGCACATTTTCTGTTCCGGCACGTTTTCCTTTTTCCTGTCCGCCGCCGGAAATCAGATTGCTCATTGCAATTCCTTTGCGCACAAAGAGCGCACCCACTCCTTTGGGACCATGGAATTTGTGGCCGGCCATGGAAAGCATATCGATTTTCATTTCTTTTACATCAATCGGGAGATGTCCGGCTGCCTGTACCGCATCGGTATGGAAAAGAACACCTTTTTGACGGCAGATCTCTCCGAGCTTCTCGATAGGCTGTATGGTGCCCACTTCATTATTGACAAACATGATGGTCACAAGAGCTGTATCCTCCCGAATGGCCGCTTCCAGTTCTTCGGGACGAACCAGACCATCTTCATGCACCGGCAGCAAGGTCACTTCAAATCCTTCTTTTTTGAGCTTGTCCAGCGTATGCAGTACTGCATGGTGCTCAAATGCTGATGAAATCAGGTGCTTTTTCCCTTTTTTGGCGCCAAGCTGTGCTGCCATTGTGATCGCCCAGTTGTCCGCTTCACTGCCGCCGGAGGTAAAATAAACCTCCCCCGCTTCCGCACCGATGGCAGACGCAATTGACTTACGTGCTTTTTCCACCGCTTCCTCAGCTGCTCTTCCCACCTCATGAAGGCTGGAAGGATTTCCGAATATATCTGTATAGCAGGGCATCATAGCCTGCAATGCGCGTTCACTGATTTTTGTTGTTGCTGCCTGATCAGCATAAACCTGCATATTATATCCTCCTTTTATTTCCTATTTTTTATATAGGAATTATATTTACTATTTCCTATTTTGTCAATAGGAATTCAAACATTTGTTGAACTCCCATCCGGCGCCAGACAGTTTCCTTCCAGAAGATCGGCAAGCGTCACACTGGCCAGATAGTCATCGATCAGTATGTCCAGCTGCTGCCACAACGGTCTGGTCAGGCAGGCCACCTCCTGATTGCATGTAGATTGACATCCTTCTTCCAGGCAGGATACCGGCGACAGCGATCCTTCTGTCAATTTCAGAATTTCTCCAACAGGATATTCTGAAGGGCGCCGACTCAAACGATATCCGCCGTCCTTGCCTCTCTGACTCAGCAAAAGCCCCGCCTTATTAAGCATTCCAACAATGGATTCCAGATATTTCATGGAAATTTTCTGTCTGTCGGAGATGGATTTTAGGGAAATGAATTCCTCCGGCTCCTGCATGGCAAGGTCCAGCATCACTCGAAGCGCATATCTTCCTTTCGTAGAAACCATCATATCAAACACCTCCTCATCCTGCGTTTTCTTAATAGTATAGCAATTTCTGTTCCATAAATCCATAGTAAATTAACAGGAATTAAAATTGACTGACACCGGTTTCCGAATTTCTTCCCGCCCAACAACTTGCTATTCCTTTATTTCTGTAGTAAATTATATCTTAATAATACAGAAACGTCGAAAATCTGCCGGCGGCACACATGTGCCCGCCGACCCTAAAGACGCCAAGCAAAAGCGACCGCAAAGGAGGTAATTTTCATGTTATGTATAAAAAATGGCACGCTGCATACTCCATCAGGCAGTCAGAACGATATTATAAATGCAAAAGCTGATCTTCTGATTGAAAATGGGAAAATCACAGCAATCGGCACAGCGCTTTCACTTCCCGATGATTGTGAAATCTTCGATGCGCAGGGACTGCATATTTATCCCGGTTTCATCGATGCTCACAGCCATATGGGACTGGACGGTACTGCGATCGGCTATGAGGGAAAAGACTACAATGAACTCAACGATCCGATAACCCCTCACCTGCGGGCACAGGACGGCATTAACCCTTTTGATCCTTCCTTAAAAACCGCCGCCCTGGCAGGCGTCACCTGTATCGGAACCGGCCCCGGCAGCTCCAATCCAATCGGCGGTACTTTTATCGCCATGAAAACCGTTGGCAAACGAGTGGACAAAATGATTGTCAAGGCTCCGGTCGCCATGAAATGCGCTTTCGGAGAAAATCCCAAGCGCTGCTATAAAGATCATGGCATTTCCAGCCGTATGACAAATGCTGCACTGATCCGGGAAGCGCTCTCCAAAGCTCTTTTATATCAGAAAAAGAAAGAAGCCGCAGGGGACGATGTTTCAAAGCTTCCCGCCTACGATATGAAATCGGAAGCGCTCCTTCCCGTATTAAAAAAGGAAATTCCTTTAAAGGCACATGCCCATCAGGCAAATGATCTGTTTACAGCCCTGCGCATCGCAAAAGAATTCGATGTGCGCATCACGCTGGAACACGTGACCGAAGGACATCTGATCGTCGATGAACTGGCAGCGGAAAATGTTCCTCTGGCAGTAGGCCCCACGCTCGGACAGGCATCCAAATTCGAGCTGCAAAACAAAAGCTGGACAACTCCCGGCATTCTGGCAGGCGCCGGCTGCCAGGTATCCATCATCACCGATGCGCCGGTAATTCCCCAGCATTACCTGGCTCTCTGCGCAGGTCTTGCCAAAAAAGCGGGCATGTCCTCAGACGACGCCCTTAAAGCCATCACCTTAAATCCTGCAAAACACCTGGGCATTGCAGACCGTGTGGGCTCTCTGGAAATCGGCAAGGATGCAGATCTCGTGATCACTGACGGCTGTCCCTTCACAGTCGAGACACAGGTCAGGGCAGTTTATATCGATGGCCAAAAAGTGGAATCTTAAATTTCCCCTGGATTCAAAAAAGTGCGCGTAATGCGCACTTTTTTATGCTTTCTTATCCGATAATTCCAATTCCTTCAAGCAAAATTTTTAAGCCGATCAAAATCAGAATGACGCCGCCGCAAAATTCAGCCTTAGAGCGATACTTCATGCCGAAAATGCTGCCGATTTTTACACCTGCGGCAGAGCAGATAAATGTAACAACACCGATAAAAAGAACTGCCGCGATAATGTTTACCTTCAGAAATGCAAAAGTAACGCCAACCGCAAGTGCATCAATGCTGGTTGCCACAGCCATCAAAAACATGGTTTTCACGCCCATGGAGCTATCCACACTTTCCTCTTTTCCAAAAGCTTCCTTAATCATATTTCCGCCGATAATCACAAGCAGCACGAATGCGATCCAGTGGCTGATCTGTGTGATCATATCTGCAAATGCGCTTCCCAGCAAATATCCAATCAACGGCATCAGCGCCTGAAAGCCGCCAAACCACAGACCGGCGATACACATGTGCTTTATTTTGATTTTTCCAAGAGCAAGGCCCTTACAGACAGAAACAGCAAAGGCATCCATTGCCAACCCGACCGCCAGTACAAAAAGTTCTCCTAATCCCATCTTTTCTTCTCTCCTGTTTTCAGATTTTACAAAACTTGCGTGCGAGCAGATTGCGAAGCAACACTTCCACTCCGCAAGTTGCGCATCCTCCGCATAGGGTCTTTTTTATGCGATAGGAAATCCGGCTGACTTTCCTATCGCATAAAAAAGACCCACGGACAGCCTGTGTCTGCTGTCCATGAGTCTCATCATTTCAAGTAATACCGGATACGCTGCCGTATCATTATGTCGATAATACTGCATCTGTTTCAGATGCCGACTACTCCCTCGCGGAAACTTTTATAACCATATCATAATATATGCATCATTTCAAGCATTTTCTTCAGATATTTTCCATTTTCTTCATCTTTACAATCAACGACAAAATCAAAGGAAATCCAAACAGTCCGATCAGGCCGAACAGTCTGGCTCCCACAAACATACTGATCAGTGTTGCCAGCGGATGGAGCCCGATCTGCTTTCCGACCAGTCTGGGTTCCAGCGTATTGCGGATCGCTGTGACCACAAGATATAAAACTGCAATTCCTGCCGCCATCCTGTATTCCCCTATGACAGCAGCGATAAT
Organism: Lachnospiraceae bacterium; assembly: GCA_017482485.1. Lineage (GTDB taxonomy): Bacteria > Bacillota > Clostridia > Lachnospirales > Lachnospiraceae > Gallintestinimicrobium. The sequence goes on along the minus strand of JAFUMV010000093.1, from coordinate 5,183 downwards.
CGCCCAGGGAATCAGAATTCCGCCGGTGCCCAAAATCGGCAGAATATCAAAAATCGATATTGCAAGCGCCACCCATACCGCATAGGGAACCCTAAGAAGAGAAAGACCAATTGTCAGTTCGATAAAAGTTATCAGCATCAAAATCGAATAGGAGCCCAGAAAAATTTTCACAATATTCTTCGTCTGCTCGATCACATGTGTCACTTTTACTTTCCAGAGTTCCGGCAGCAGACCAAATATAAATCCCACAATGTGGTCATAATCTCCTGCAATGAAATAGGAAGAAATAACCGTTACAATGATCTTCACCACAACCGATGGCACAGATGCGGCATATCCGGAAACAGCCTTTATAATACTGCCGGAAGAATCCGAAATGAATTCTCCCAATTTCAGAAGAATCTGTTTGACAACGCTCTCCATCTCCAACACGATGGTGGAATTCGCCTTCATCAAGACATCATCAAAATGTCGGTATATCTCCTGAAGCGCGGGAAGTATCTTTTCAGAATACATATCGGGAAGCTGCAGAACAAAAGTCCCGATGGCCGGCGCAATGCTGGCACTCATTTTAAATACGAAGAAAAATAAACCTCCATAAAACAGGGTAACGAGAAAAGGAAGCACCCATTTTCCCCGTCCTTTCATCTTTTCAGACAGATAAGCAGCAGGAAATTTCAGAAGCCAGACCACAAGAAAAGCAATGATAAAAGGCCATAATACCGGCAACAGGAATTTAATTCCCAGATAACTGAAAACCAAAATCATTCCATAGTATAGAATATTGATAATAAATGCTTTCTTTTTTTCCATCTTATCCACCGTAGAAATTTAATATTCTTATCATATCTTATTCATTCCCGGTTTACCAGTAAAGAAACTGCTAAATATAACAGTATTTATTTTACGCCTCTGCCACTTGTACTGTATGTGCGCGTCCAAAGCCAAATATTATCAAAAAAGCCGATTCGGGCAAAACGTTCTTCCTGTTGCACCCAAATCGACTTTTATGGATTATATTATCGAATTCTCTCAGGGAATCCTACTTTCTTCTGTACCTTGCGCAGTGTCTTCAAAGAGTAGTATTCCGCCTTCTGCGCATTGTTCTTAATAATGCTGTCGATATATGCCTTATCCTTAATCAGCTCGTTATATCTGTCCTGCAGCGGCTTCAATACCGTAACAACAGATTCGCCTACAGCCATCTTAAATTCGCCGTAGCCCCTGCCGTCAAATTCCTTCACAACCTCATCTGCAGTCTTACCTGTACATGCGCTGTAAATATCGATCAGATTCTTGATGCCGGGCTGTTCATCCCTGTAAAGAATCTGTGCCTCGGAATCTGTCACTGCACGTTTAAACTTGCGTATTACAGTATCAGGATCGTCCATCAGATAAATGCTTGCATTGGGATTCTCATCGGATTTGCTCATCTTCTTCTCGGGATCCTGCAGGCTCATAACCTTCGCGCCAACCTTGCCCATGTAAGGCTCCGGAACGGTAAATACATCTCCGTAAATCGCATTGAAACGCTGTGCAATATCTCTGGTAATTTCCAGATGCTGCAGCTGATCCTTGCCGACCGGCACCACATCCGCCTGGAACAGCAGAATGTCTGCCGCCATAAGTACCGGATAGGTAAATAAACCTGCGTTAATATTATCCGCATGCTTTGCAGCCTTATCCTTAAACTGTGTCATTCGATTCAATTCACCCATATAGGTAAAGCAGTTTAAGATCCATGCCAGCTCGGCATGTCCGGAAACATGAGACTGATAATAAATACAGTTCTTCTCCGGGTCCAGACCCGCTGCAATATATAATGCCAAAAGTTTTCTCGCTCTGCTGCGAAGCTCCGCCGGATCCTGTCTTACCGTAATGGAATGTAAATCCACAACAGAAAAGAACGTCAGATATTCATCTGCAATATCGACCCAGTTCTTCAATGCTCCCAGGTAATTGCCCAGTGTCAGGTTACCGGTTGCCTGCATGCCGCTGAAAAGAACTTTCTGATCTCCAATCATGATATGTACCTCCGTCAATAATCTGTTTTTCAGTTTACCATCGAGCGGCACTTTCGTCAAGAGGGAGGGCAGGCTATCCGGACGCGCATTCACCGCACGGTTACTGCTTGCTCTATGCTCATTCCTACGCTTTGCGACAGATGAGACAGCTCTGTAGGACAGGCAATGTCTTATGTTTCAAACCGAATATAGGTACGATCATCAAAGCTTACGTTTCCCTCCCGGACACCCTTAGTGGTGCGAAACTGCCGATAGCAGAGGGGATCCTCCGTGATTATCTTTTTAAGCCGCTCCTCGCTCTCTTTAAGCGTCCCCTCCAGAAAAGGATAGCCATCCGATGCAAGAATCACTTCTGCCCCCTCTGAAACATCAATTATTTCGATTTTCGGGACGCGATCATCCCCATTGAGCACCGGGAAGCCGAATTCTCCATCTGTATTTTCCAGAATCTTCTGCTTTTGTAAAAAAGGAAGTATCATTTTTCTGGCGGCATCTTCTTTTAGAAGCGCTTGCTCTGTCATGCCCTCCAAAAGGCAAAACTGTATCGCCAGTGCCCTGGCATCGGCCAGAACATCATCCACTTTTTTACTTCCTTTTCCCGCAACGCCATTTACACTGTAAGGGGAATCTCCCACGGACCAGATCTGTTTTCTTTCAATGCTGTAAATCACTGCCGAAGCACATAAAAACAATCCCCTCTCTTCCAGCGCAAATTCTTCTTTCCATTGCCGCATGGCACTCTGGATGCGGCCGATCACAATTTCTTCTGTCTCCGTTCCATCCAGTTCCTGCAAAACCTCAACCGCAATCTGCGCGCTCAGCTGGCCGGCAGTCTTGCCCATGAATGTTTTTCCGTTTTTGCTGGTAGCCCCATCGATCACCGCAATGAAATGGTCATTAATAAAAAGTCTGTCTTCATTTGTTTCCTGTCGTCCGGTCTTGGACATCGTAAACTGTTCCAGTATTTTTACGCCTGCTGCCATCGCCTGCTCTCCTTTAAACTCATGCGTCCGCTTCCATGATGAATCAAATTGCGGGCCCTACCGATTGCTGCTGCGGTACTGAAGCGGAGTCATCGCGTAAGTCTTTTTAAACAATCTTGTGAAATGCTCCGCATTCTCATATCCTACACTGGCAGCCACAGCTTCCACCTTCATATTGGAATCTTTCAATAAAATACATGCCTTTTTCATTCGCACTTTTTTCACCGCATCCTGGAAAGTCTCTCCGGTTCTCTGGCGGATATATTTTGAAAGATAGGGAGCTGACAGATGAAAACTCTCCGCAAGTCCTTCCAGCGTCACATCCCCATAATGATTCTGAATATAGTTCATGATATCAATGATACGCTCTTCTCTGCCGTCCATGCAATTTCTGCTTTTAGCGAGATGATTTGCCGCAGAAACCAGCGCAGCGATAGAGCTCTTAATAATATCCTCATCAATACCAACGCCCCAAAACATTTTGCCCTGACAGGAAATGCCCACATAGGCAGCCGCCTTGGATGAAGAACCCCTGGAAATTGCATGTTCCTCATAAATACTCAATTCATACTCAATACCGAAATATGCCTTAATTGCATTGCTCACTGCATCCAGGCGTCCGTTTCCGGCAGCTGTAATGACTCTGCGCTCCCTGTTCTGCTCAATTGTCACTTCTGCAATAATACCATCCACCTGTTTAAAATGACACTCCGGCACCGCAAAGGCATCCTTCTGATTCACGTAATGATCTTCAAAAATCTGATAAATCTCTGCCGGAGAAAGCTCCTGATGCTTTCTGTCGGAAATCCCCTTTACAAGATATCCGACTTCCTCCTTCATCTTGTCGGGCAGGCTGAATCCGAAATTCTGCTTTAAGATAAAAGCAACACCGCCCTTGCCGGACTGACTGTTGATGCGAATGACATCGGATTCATATTCACGTCCAACGTCTCTGGGGTCAATCGGAAGATAAGGCACTGTCCAGCGCCCCTTGCTCTTTCCTTCATTGCGCCATGCCATACCTTTGGAAATAGCGTCCTGATGAGAGCCTGAAAAGGCGGTAAACACAAGGTCTCCCGCATATGGAGATCTCTCATTCACCTTCATCTGGGTCAGCCTTTCATATACTTCCCGGATCTGAGTAATATTGGAAAAATCAAGTTCCGGATCCACTCCATGACACACCATATTCATGGCAAGTGTGACAATGTCCACATTTCCGGTCCGTTCCCCATTTCCAAAAAGTGTTCCCTCCACACGGTCAGCGCCTGCAAGCACGCCAAATTCTGCATCACTGATACCGCATCCTCTGTCATTATGAGGATGTACACTTAAAACAACCGCATCTCTGTATTTTATATTTTTATGAAGATACTCCACCTGACAGGCAAAAACATGCGGCATCGCGATCTGCACCGTTGTCGGAATATTAATAATCACTTTATTCTCTGTCGTAGGCTGCCATACGTCCAATACTGCATTACATACTTCGAGGGCGTAATCCACTTCCGTTCCCGGAAAGCTTTCCGGACTGTATTCAAAGGTAAAATTACCTTCCGTTTTATCGGCAATCTGCTTTAATAAAACAGCGCCATCCACTGCCAGCTGCTTTACCTCTTCCTTGCTTTTTTTGAAAACCTGTTCTCTTTGCGCCACGGAAGTGGAATTGTAAAGATGGATCACCGCATGGGGCGCCCCCTTCACCGCTTCAAAAGTTTTTCTGATAATATGTTCTCTCGCCTGTGTGAGAACCTGAATGGTCACATCATCGGGAATCATATTTCTTTCAATTAATGCGCGGACGAACTGATAATCTGTATCGGAAGCAGCGGGAAATCCCACTTCAATTTCCTTGAAACCTATTTTCACAAGCATGGTGAAAAACTCCAGTTTTTCATCCAGACTCATCGGCTCTACAAGCGCCTGATTGCCGTCGCGAAGGTCAACGCTGCACCAGATGGGCGCTTTCGTAATGGTGTCCTTTTTTACCCAGTCATAGGTTACTACCGGCGGCATGAAATATGATTTTCCGTATTTTTCTTTAATGTTCATGATGTTGCTCCTCTCTGTTTACACGTTGCAATTGCTTTCTTTCCTCTTCTCTGACGAGCAGCCTCGGAAATGCGTTGCATTTCCGGGCTCGCGTTGCTCGCCTTATTGTCGGAAGAAAGCACTT
>JAFUMV010000092.1 GCA_017482485.1 Lachnospiraceae bacterium | reverse complement strand
GAAGATGATCTTTTTGATGATGAGGCTGGAGTAGAAGGTTTTTATATCTTCTAAACAGTGTCATAACCTTTTCATGCCCGCCTTTGTGCGGGCACTTTTTAATTCCAAAGAGCGCCGCAGGCGGTCTTTCCTATAAAGCAAAAAAGGATGAGACAACACCACTCTGTCATCTCATCCCATATTTTCCTCAATATACAGAAACTATCATTCTGCTTATTCCGAAATTTCAGTTCCGCCAAAATTCAGATCAAGATATCGGAAACCGCAGAAACCGTCTTTTCCAAGCAGAGAACCAAGCTCGGAACCAGCCGGAATCGTCACTGTATAGTTTTTGCCCTGATACTTATAATTCGTAGTCAACGCAACATCAGGCCGTTTTGCAAGCGCATCAAAGACAGCCTTGTTATAACATACCCAGATTTCCGAAGAAACATTGACTGTTTCCCCTGGAGCAGCCTGTTCAATCTTTTTAATCACCTGTTTGAAAAATTCTCCTAAACCGGATACCTTCATAACGTGATCCACATGATTACATTTCTTGCATTTGTAGATCATTTCACCATCGTTTTCCGGCGTAGGCTCTATGGTAGTGTAATACTCAAAATCATGCTCACAGCGATATCCTGCTGTTTCGGTTTTCTTTTCTGGCTCTGTGCCAGTGCCCTGGTCTGTGTTCCCGTTACCGCCCTGGTCTGTGTTCTCATTACCGCCCTGGTCTGTGTCCTGCGCCTTCACGGATAAACGTACAGTAGCATCATACGGAGCAACAATCTCATCCACAACCCAGATTTCCTCACCATTTTTCTTATATACATAATAACTACCCTTAGTTTCAGCTTCTACCGGGCTATCCGACCCCGGCTCATAAACATGGAGCGCACCGCTTCCCATCTTATACAGCTCGTCTCCGTCCTCCAGTTCGGTTCCTTCCGTCAGTACTATGAGATTCTCACCATGATCATTTGGGTTTTCACATCCCACGCAATAGCCCTGCGCCATAGCGGTGAGACTTGCTCCGAACATCATGGCCAGGCACAGCCACAATGTCACAAGACCTTTCAGTCTTCTTTTTAGACTCTTGTTCATCTTTTTTTCCTCATTTCTTTCTTTTTGATTTTTTATGTAAAGTCCGCTTTGCGGCGGACAGATTACACAATCCGTATTCCCAGACGAGATAGCACAAAATTCCCACTGTCACCATCTGGGCCCGATAGGTAAAAAAGTAATGCTGATAAGCATGATTGCTGAGCGCGAAAAACCGCAAATAGGGCACACATCCCAGCAGCAAAAAGATTCTCATTGTCCGTAAGTGCAGCTTCTTTGTATGAAATAAATATACTACAGAAGCACCCGCCAGCACAAGCAAAAGAAATAAAAAAGCACAAATTATGATATTCAGTTCATCCTTAAAATAAAACAGCATTCCTTCGTTGCGAAACAAGGCTCCGAAAAGGCGTTCCAACAGGTCTGCCTGCGGGTCCAGATTCGTGTTTCCCAGATATACCGCGCCGCTGACTCTCTCTCCCGCATACTCCAACGCCTCTTTCATCGCTGAAATACCAAGCACCCATGCAGCCAGAATCCACTTCAGCAAAAACATAAGCGCATAAGAGAGGCCCCAGACCAAACCGCTCTGAACCATAAATAAAAATTCCGCTTTTCCGTATCTTTTTTCTGTTTTTTCGCCCAATCCCAATGCCAGCTCTAAAAACAGCGGCATCGTCACCGTCAGGGTTTCTGTAGTCAGAAAATCCAGAAAACAGGTACTCACACCGCATACCGCCATCAGGCATAAAAAACGTCTTCTTCGAACCAGGCAATCCCGATCCTCTTTCCAGGTGACTGCTACCCAGAGACAGGCTGCTCCCATCACCAGAAAGGTGGTGACATATTCCACACAGAAAGCAGTCACCCAGCTGTTTATGAAAAACATTGCAGCAAGACTGCATACCGCAAGGGATTTTCTCTTCTTTTTCCACAAAATAACGGCGGTAAACAGCATCAGCAGATGGGCACAGAGTCCCAGGATCAGCCGCACCTGTACAATATCAAAAACCATAAGCAAAGGCCGCAAAAGCACCATGGAACCATGCCAGTATCTGAAATAATCCACGTTTGCTTCAGGATTGTCTGCCACCGATGCAGCAAAGCCTTCGTTAACATTCTGATCTTCCAGACAATAATAAGAAGCTTTCACCCAGGAAGCAAAAAGGCTCTCGTCCTTTTGTCCGATATTATAAATGATATTCAATAAAATACAGTCCGCGTAATTATCCTGTCTGGTATGAAACTGCCCATCAACAATCATGGGAAAGAGTTCCTGTTCCTGAAAATAGGCGGCACTTTTGGCACAATTTTTTTGAATCATGCTCTGGGGAATCACCGCCGTTCCCCAAAGCAGTCCCACACACAAAAACACTGTAACCAGAAAAGCTAATGCCACAGCTTTTAACAATGAGCTTTTGGGGCCGTCATTCGTTTTTAAATTCTTCATATTCCTCCCCGGCGATCAGGGCTTAAATCAGTCCGCGCCTTTTCGCCTCCGTCACCGCTGCGGCCTTTCCGCTTACACCCAGCTTTTTATAGGTCTGGAGACAGTGATATTTTACTGTGGATTCTTTAATTCCAAGCAAATGCGCAATTTCTGCATTGGAATAGCCTTCCGCCTGCATTTTCAAAATCTGAATGGCATGTTCATGGAATGTTTCGTTTTCTCCCACATGCTCCTTTAAATAAGACGGATAATATCTGGCCATATTGGTGGTTTCCGTCATCACCTGTTTCCAGAAAGCTTTATCAGAAATGCAGAAAAACTCACCATCTCTTTCATTCTGAACAGTCTGTTCCCATTCTTTGAGCAAATCCAACACGGCCGCGCCTTCTCTGGAAATCAGCCTGACAAAATGATAACTTTCCGCTTTTCGATACATCTCGGAAAAGTTTTTCTTCCACTCTGTGCTGCCGCATCGAAAAAGCACGACAGCCAGCAGCAGCTTTGACTCCATTTCAATATAAGGACGTTTTATCACATCCGCATAATAGAGCATCCTCTGCAGAAGATTGATCGCCTTTTCATATTTCCCATAAAGAATATAAACTCTGGCCTTCGTCATATACTGATATCTGTTTAACGTATAAAACTCGATATCCTCATTCGGCGCATTTTCCATCCATTGAAAAATCCGGGATTTCTCGCCCTCATATAAGGCCAGCCGATTTGAAAAGGCTTCCAGATTTGCAAGCATCTTCTGTCCGCCTTCCCGGAGCAGCTTCTGCCTGAAATGGCTGACCTGCTCTGCGGCTTCCCCGATTTTTCCCTGGATCAGATACACCCGGGCCAGCATGCCGACAGCGACAAAGATCATTTCCGCCTTTCCGCCGGATTCTGCCTCCATTCGTCCCCGATTGACATGGGTAATAATTTCATACAGGTCTTCTCCTTTTTCAAAAAAGCTTTCCGCAAGAGCCAGGTCCACCAGACCATTTCCATATTTTCCAAGAACTGTGGTAAGCACTTTCCCAATGGTGACCGCCAGTTCCCTGTCACGTCTGCTCCATTCGCAGAAATCCTTTCCGCCATTCATGGTGGAGGGCAGGTTGCTGGTGACAGAAAATTCCGGAAGCTTTATCTGACCGCCAATCATCAGCGCAAAAGAAGTTTTGAAGCATTCAATCAGGCTGCTGCTTTCTCTTTGAGGCAGTGCGATGTCCAGATAAGCCAGCAGATTTCTGGCAGTCTTTTTATAGCTTCCCGTCAGATTTTTCATGCGCTCCTGCAAAAGCCCATACCACCGTTCACTCTCTTCCACATTCATCAAAATCGACTGGAGCATACTCATACCCGCCATGAGCTCTGTGCTGCTTTCAATCGTTTCTTTTGGCAGAGAAAGATAATACTGGCGCAGCTCATAGATATGGCTGCTGTTTGGTGCAGTTCTTGCGTTGGAAATCAGAATGCCGCTGATGCGGCTTTCGTTGCCGCAGGCTTTATACATTTTCAAAGCCTCCAGCGCCTGTTCCTCCTGCTCATAATACAGCCCGGCATTATAGTATAGTTCATTTTGCTGTTCCTGTGTATAGACAATTTTCAGTTTGCGCTGCATGCACATGAGCAGAGCCGGCCTGCAGACATACATACCATCCGCTTCCACCAGAAAGTTTCCTGTTTCCTGCGCCAGCTTAAGAAGGCTTTCCACATTTTTTCTTCCGGTGATCATCTCCGCCAAATGAACGTTAAATTTTTCCACGATGCTGACCTGCAGCAGAAACTCCTGCAGGTCCAGATCCCACTGATCCACCACCTGTATTTCCATATAGTCCAGCAGATCATTCACAACCTGATTAAAAAGATCATCATTTAATTTTTTTCCCTGACTCAGGTGCAAAAAGAACTGTTTCAGGGCCATTCCGTGACCCTTGCAAAGCATCTGAAGCTTTAAAGTTTCTTCTTCGCTGACATATACATGATATGCCTTCATCAGCTTTTCCAGTTCCCGGTCCCCCAGTAAAAACTGTTCTTCCTCGATCACTGCGATGGAACGCCATTTTAAGGAAACCGTCAAAAGCCAGGAAGGATACCTGCATCTTCCCGCCAGAACGGTCCAGATATCCCTGCGCATCACCAGTCTGAGAATTTTCTGGCGTACCTCTTCCTCACGAACGCTCTGCAGGTTGTCGATCACCACAATTTTAATTTTGCTTTTTTCTGCCGTAAGAAATTCTTCCAGACTTTCAGCGCTTACATCTTCACCATTCAGAAAACAGTGTTCTTTATCCTTAAAGAAATGTTGGATCAGAGCAGTTTTTCCGCAGCCGCTGACGCCGTACAGATAGACCGGCTGGAAACGTTCGTATGCAGTTTTCAAGCTGTTTTGAGCCGCATCTGGGGGAATGTAGATTTCATTATTATTCATGACTCATTTTCTCATTCTTTCCAATATTAAAACACGTCTCCATTATATCCTATTCCCATCATGGACAACATTATTCTGGAATAATAAGATTCCCCTTTGTGTCGCTCATAATCTTCTCTGCCCTTTACTGTAGCCTTACCCACATTAAAATAACCTTTATCGGTTCCTTCCTTTTTATCAGCACGCAGTTTATTTACGCTTTCCTTAAATAAATACGTTTCTTTCATAAAATCATCATGGGAAACCCTTCCCCATTCAGACTCATTCAAAAAAACTTTTGAGTTTTCCTTACTCTTCTCCTTCACAACAGCTCTTTTCACTTTTTGAAAACGCTTTAAAGCGAAAGCAACCATACGAGGCTCAATCAGGTCTTTTATTGCAAAAACAAAGTCCGAATCAGAAACTCCGACAATATTGTCCGCCAGTTTGCTGTCCATATGCGGTATAATCAGATTATCGTTCGAATCGACTACCACTTTCATACGACCAACAGTCTGTCCGCGTTTGATCCACTCTTCTTCCAGATCCACACCCGTAGAAAAAGACATATCATTATCAATTCCCTTTATATGCGTATACTGGCCCGAATTTTCATCAAATTCCAAGAAATAATTTTCACCATGTCTGTCAGCCTGACCGCAGATATAATCCAGCACCTGCAGAGAGGAAAGCTCCTTCTGCACAGTAGATGATACCTTTTTAAATATATTATCTTCCCTTTTGTTAAAATTATTCTCCTTTTGGGCTTCTGCCCTTTCTTTCCTTTCTGCATTTATTGCCGCTTGGCCGAATGCTCTTTCCATTAAATTTCCATGATAGGTCTTTTTCGTACTTTTTTCATGCACCTTGACAGACTTTGACTGAGCAATAACTCCCCCAATCCCAAGCAGATTGGCGACTCTGCTCATGGCCACATTTCTTTTACTGATATTTACTTTCTCATTATCTTCAAATCCCCAATCAACAAAATTTTCCCCATCTCTCTCCTCACTTGTCTTATTTGAGAAGGCATTCGTTCCGAGAAATGTCGCCTCTCCTTTCTTCATCACCTCAGAATCTGCATGCGTAAACATTCCTTCATCCAGAATCCTGCCAGCCCCAAATCCATTCGCATTTTTTACTCCGGCTCCGAAAGTCCCATAATCTTCCAGACTCTCCACCTCAATGCTGCTTTCTCTGGCACCATATAAAATTCTCTCCCAGGTAAGCCCTTCAAGTTCTCTCGGATCCATTACCTGTGCATCATAAATTAAATGCTGCACCTGTTCCAGATCCATCTGTGCCAGTTCCAGAATCTGGGAAACCTTTGTCTTTCTTCTGGCACCAATGGGAGAATGGCCGCCCTTTTTCTTCAGGTAAACATTACCTGCCTCTATCAGTTCAGAATATTTCTTCGAAGTATTTCTAAGAATATATTCATTTGTTTTTTTATCATCGGTAAAAGTCATGCTCATGCTGTCCAGAACTGCGGAAAGGGCATTCTGAACAGCCACATATTCTTTGGAGTCCTGTCCCACAAAGAGACGGGAAAGAGCATTCGATCTGAGACCCTTTAATTTGGAACCCAGCGTACGATCCGCAGCTTCCGGCTGCTGTTGCGTCCTCAGATCCGCCAGTGCATTTTGATACATCGCGCGGCTGTCTGCCGCCTGCCCGCCTTTTAAAAAATTCTGGTCGGGAAGCACGCCCTTGTTTTTCGCATCCTTTGTTCCATATACCGCTGTTCTGGATAATTTACTGCTGCTCATCTAAACTCTCCTTCCATCATCAATCCCGCATACTGCCCGAAATCGCTCAAAATCATGGGTTTTCCCATTTTCATCTTCTCGTTTCGAAGGCTTGTGAGCACCTGCTTCATGCCCACATCGCAGCCTTCTTTTGCTGCCAGAAACACCGCGTTTAAGGCGATGTTTTTAATGCTGCCGCCGGAAAATTCAAAGTTCTTTGCCAGATAGGAAAAATCCAGATCCTCTGTAGGAACTTTACTGCCAAAGCAGCTTTTCCAGATTTCTTTTCTGGTGGCCGCATCCGGCATGGGAAATTCCACCAGATAGCGCATTCTTCGAAGGAATGCCTCATCAATGTTCTTTTTGAAGTTGGAAGCCAAAATCACCACGCCGTCATACTGCTCAATTCGCTGCAGGATGTAGGACACTTCGGTGTTTGCATAGCGATCCTTTGCTTCATTGACCTCGCTTCTTTTGCCGAAAATGGAATCCGCTTCGTCAAAGAAGAGAATGGTGTTGCTCTTCTGGGCCAGATTGAAGACCTCTTCCAGCTTTTTCTCCGTCTCACCGATGTATTTGTCCACCACCTGAGACAGGTCTATTTTGTAAACCGGGAGGTTGATCAGTCCTGAAATGATGTCAACCGCCATAGTCTTTCCCGTTCCGGGCGGGCCGATAAACAGGGCGGAAATATTTTTCCCGTAAGGATATTTTTCCTCCATTCCCCATTCATCAAACACCTGCTGCCGGAAATTTACCTGGGCACAGATTTCGGAAAGGAGCTGCTTTTGCTGCGTCGGCACTTTCAGATCGTCAATGCCCATCTTCGTTTTATTTAATTGGATCTGTCCTGCGATGGGAGACGGCAGCACCTCTTCACAGATCTGTGCCAGATGTCTTGCTCCCGCTTTCCCGCTTTCCGTATTGCCGCTTTTGTAAATGCGGTATGCCGCTTTCTGAATTTCTCCGGCATTTAAGCGATATTTCTGCGCCGCCATTTTCGTATCGATATGCCGCAGCCCGTAATCGCTGCAATAGCCATCCCAAAGTGCCTTTCTCTGAGAGCGGGTGAGGGACGGCAGCACAATTTTTGTCACATATACATCCGTCCGGTCGATCAGATGCATTTTTTCATTCGTGATAATGCAGACCGGCCAGGGCTGGTCCAGCATCTGTTCCATACAGTAAAACAAAATTTTAGTCAGGCTTTCTGTTTCACTCAGCTCTTCCAGGCCCCAAAAACAGATGCCCATATCGTAAAGGAGCATTTCCCTTTTTATCCGGATCAGATAACGATCCAGATCTTCCGGGATTTTCTCTTCAAATTCACTGCTTTGGCAGGCTTTCAAAAGGGTTTTGAAATTCACAAAAAGCAGGTTCCTGCGGGCCTTTTTACATGCACTTTTCAAAAGATATTTTCTGCCCGCTTTTTTTTCACCGGCAATCTGAATCACATTCTCCGGGTCACCCAATGCTGCAAAAATCGTATCCGCAATCTCTTTCTGCGTAAAAAGCTGCACCTCTTCCTCTTCAAAAAAATAAAATTCCACCATTTGAGCCAGATCCTTTTCCAGCTCATCTTCCATGCACAGCCACGAAAAAAGCCGTCTGTCCACTTTCATCTCCCGCCGGAAAAACAGCTCGTCCATATCCGGCAGCACAATTACCTTTGCCAGCTGTTCATAGGTTTCTTTGAGATACCCGTAATTTTGTTCCAGAGAAATGGGCTGACCCAGAATTTTGAGCACATCCTCCATGGTGAACTGATCTGTCGGATGAAAAACACTGCTGATTATGCCGCCGATTTCCGGGAAATACAGGCGGGCAAGGGCAAATTCGAAAATGACTTCTCCAAGAGGCGTCTGATGGCTTTTTTGAAGCAGCCTGAAAATTCTTGGAAGCTCATCCCCCCGGCAAAATTCTTCCAGAGCAGAATCCGCTGCAGCGATCAGGGCTTCCTTGTTTTCAGCAGTGATGTTTTCACCCAGCATCCCCTCCAGCCTTTTGGCGGTTTTTAATTCCCCGATTTTTTTACAGAAGACGGTAAGCCGTATGAGCGCTTTTTTTACCATCAGTTCCAGTGTTGTCATATTCTGTCTCCGCTTTATTGTAATATCAGATTTCCGTACAGTCTGCTGTTATCCGCCTGTACGCCTGCAGGACTTGCCAGACGGCTGTTTTTGCCCAGATAACAATGGCTGTCCAGATGGCTGTTTGCATCCAGCGGAATAATCCGGGCCTTCATACCGATGGGAAGCAGTGTCTGCGCCACAGCCTGCATATGCTCTTTCTGCTCTGCCTCCGATGCCTCGTCCGCCTTTTCATCCAGAAAAACGGTAATCGCATCAAAATCTCCATATAGCCTGCGATAAAGCTTTAAGAGCTCCGGCGTCTGTCTGACCTCTTCATACCACTGATGATACTCCAGAATTTTCACGTCTTTCTCATAAAGAATATCAAACAGAAGCTTAAGCGCCTTTTTCGTTCCCTTACGGGACTGAATTTCATTCGTGTTCTGAATCAGGCGGCGAAGTCTGTCCTCTTTTTTGTCCCTCAGAGCTTCTTTGATCCAGAGTTCATCCAGTCCTGCCCACTCTGCCAGCTCTGTCAGATCGTCACCGACTGCCTTTTCATAGTCCAGCCGGTCCACCAGAGAATCCACTTCTCTTTCCAGATCCAGATAAAGAGTCTGGAAAATCGAAATATACCGTTCAAAAAAATCGGAATTTCGCTGATAAACTTCGGGGAAATATTCCAGGAACGTATTTTTGGGAAATTCCATCCGGGCGCTGTAAATGGAAAAACTGCCTTCCATGGGAGCATGGAGCTTTAACAGCAGATAAAAATATCTTCCGCTCAGCTGTGTCAGCAAAAGGTCCATGGTATTTTCCCGATATATGCCGTTTAAGGAAAAAAGCAGTTCCTCCTTCTGTTCAAAGCAAACAGAAGAATCTTCCAGAAATTCTCTGAAATCTTCATCAGAAGCAGCCGCCATAACCTCCAGGCGGCAATCTGTCATTTCCAGATCCAGATGCAGAGACTGCCAGGTTTCCTGCTCCTGCGTCGAATCAAACACGGGTGCAATATAAGTAAAGGTGCCGCTGCCATTTCCGGTCAGTACATCCTCCTCATTCAGACACATATTCCGATATTGTCCCTGCGCCAGCATGGCGCCGATGTAATTTACAAATTTCGGTTTTTGCTTCATATGGCATCATCCCTGTTCTTTCTATTTGTTACACAATCGAAGGATTGACGAATTCAAAATTCATTTCTCCTGCGTAAGGCAGACAATCGCTGTTTAAGAGAATATCTCCCCTGTCATTTCTGTGTCCCATGCTGCCTCCCGGCGCAAGATGCAGTTCCTCTACCCGTTCCACACAGGGAAGGCTTTCCAATCGCATGAAAATATCCCCATGAGAAATCACAGCGCCGAAGCAGCACTCTTTTTCCAGGCTTTCCAGCATTTCATAAAGAAGCGCTTCCACCTGCTGCTTCGCCTCTTCTTTTCTGCCCCGGATCACAATCCGTCCGCTCACAGAAACCGCTGTGTAGGAAGGTCCCACTGCACGGATGCGCGTATTGAGCATGCGATACGGCTCCAGCCATTTCAGTATGGCCTCTTCGTACTCCTTGCTCAAAACCGTCTGTCTGTTCTGATTCTGTGGGCACACCACCAGCCATACATCGTAAGGCTGCCAGGTCAGACCATGGTTTTTACAATATTCCTGTGCATCCATCACCTTCGCTTTACGAATCAGAAGTCCCGGAATCTTTGCCGCCATTTGCTCATAATCACAGGGCGCCACCAGCCGCTTCTGCGCCCGGATGCTTTCTTCCAGCCTTTTTTGCATTTCCTCCAGCGTTTCTGTAAAACGCCCGCCAAAGGCTGCCTCTTCATTGGAAGCGGTGATATCCGCATATTTTTCATCGTAAATCCGGCGAATTTCTCCCGGACGCACATTTCCTTCTCCAAACTGAGAAATCGACAGACAGCTTACCCGGATGAGACTTCCCTCTCTGGGCACCATTCCGTGCAGTCCGTCTCCGAACCGGATCACGCCTTCCTTTTCATCCCAGACGAAAACCCGGTCCCTGCGTCCGGCCTTTTCCAGCTGTTCTATCCGTTTCCAGTGCTGATATACGAAAACGCCCTCTTCAAATTTTCCGATCAGAAGCTCTGTATCCCATGGATTTTTTACAAAAAGAGGAAATTCCTGGCCGACGCATCCATCGGTTATGCCGATTTCCATATCTTTTTCCATCTGCTCTTTCATCAGAAATACATCGATTCGTGTTCCTGCCTTTGGCAGCTTTTCTCTATCAAAACAGAGCGTTCCTTCTGTCCGGTCAATTCTGATGCAGCCATCCCTGTCACCGTTAAAATCACAGAGAATTTCATATTGATCGGCGCTGTCCTTTCGGATTCCCACCGCAATTTTTTCATCTGCTGCCAGATATTCTCCGATCGGATAAGTGTCCACTCCTTCCGCTGCTGTCAGACGCAGTCTGCGGCAGAGATTTTCCTTCTGTTCCATGAAAACAGGATTTAAGGAAATGCCGCCGATCCGGGGTGCGATGTCATAATGGTTTTCTTTTGGCGCAATTTTTAAATAAAAGCCCTCAGAAAGTCCGTCCTCCTGACAGGCTTTCATCTCTCCTTGTATTTCAAAGGTCATGATGCCGCTTTTTAACAGTCCGTTTGTCTGATCCTGCAGCATATTGGCCTTTTGCCAGCTTTCACCATCGTACCAGAAAATTTCCGTTTCGGACAGCAGAAAATCCCTGGGAAGTTCACTGCGTCCGGGCTGTTTCTGCACAGTCACAAAAAGGTCCGTTTTTCCCAAAAGAGGGGCCGCAAATTCCAGATAAAGCGCCTCTTCATTTTCCAAAGCCGGATCAAAGACAGCGGTAAAGCTGCCGCCTTTTCCGATAAAATCGGTCAGCTCTGCCATTTTTTCTTTCCGGCGCACATACAGTCTTAAAAAGCTGTTATTGACAATCTGCGTGTCCTTTGCAGCAGTAAAACACTTGTCTCCTGCATAGACCGGAAAATTTTTCGGAATGAATGCCTCACCTTTCATAAATACCCAGGCGGCTGCCGGGCAGCATTCCTGTGGGGTAATGCCGAGCAGCTTCATATATTTGTACGTGTGCACATCCCCCGTGGCGTTGATATAATAGTTGAGCATATCGATCAGCCATGTATAAATCTCCAGCGTTGTGATGCCGGGATCATGCACGTTAAAATCGGTCCACTCCTTTGTCAGCTGCGGGATTTTATGAATGGCATTCTCCAAAAGCTGTTCATATGTAATATCGTCCAAATCCGGAATCTGTAACATTCTTATCCTCCCGTTTTCTCATTGCCTTTACTGTTTCAGATCTATGTATACCTTATGTTGTCCGTTCACCGGCATGACAAACGGACTTTTGCTTAAGTCGCTGATGTCTTCTCTGATCTTCTTTTCCTGCCCATCCACAAAAGCGGTCACCGCAATCTGGGCAATTGTCACTTCTGTGAGATTTTTCTCAAGCCATGCCCGAATCTGGGATACTCTGGGATAGCTGCCGATTCTCCATCCTTTTTGTCCGATTCCGCCACAAAACGGATCCAGGAAATCATGGATCAGCTCCTGTGCCCTTTTTGTCAGCTCATAAACATTTTCCATGTTGTCTTTTTCCAGCCAAACCGTAACTGAGCAGGCCAGAAATCTGGGCTGTACCAGGTTGACCGTTCTTCCCATAATCCGGAAGTTGCCGGTTTCTTCCAGCTTCTTCATCATCTCTTTTCTGATGTCGAAAAAAACATTTCCGGTCCGGTCAATATCCTGTGTCAGCACAGCTGCCGTCATCAAGCCGGGAGCAGGATTTCCCTGTTCATCCACATCCGGCATACAGGAGGTTTCCAGGATACTGTAGGACGTCTGTCTGAGCACCTTTAAAAGATCCTGCTGTGTCACGATGCGGTTGCGGCTCTTTAAAATGCCTTCAATATATCCGGCGGTGCTTTCTTCCGTATAAGCATCGCAGCCTCCGTAAGTTGCAAAAGGATTTACCACTTCGCTCACATACCGGTTGGCATCCAGCATGGTCACAATCGCGCCTGCCGGCAGATTGGCCTCATCGCCCTTATAGCTGCGATAACATACTCTGATCTGGGGCCCTTCCTGGGCAAAAGAAACTTCCGAAAAAGCAAATGCTGAAAAAGTAATCGTTCCTGCCGCCAGATCTTCCTGATAAACCCTGCCGGCCTCGTAGCTTCTGACCGCCTTTTTCCAATCCTTCCAGCCTTCGCCTTCTTTGTCTTTTTCATGCACGGAGACAAAAGCCTGGGTCAGATTCTCCTCCGCCAGCTTTATGGTCAGCGGTTCATTTTTATCTTCCACGTAAAAATATTCTGTCCGGGTATTCTGGTTTTCCACCCGGGCCATATTCGGATAAATCCCCCTGATACAGGGCAGCCGATAGGCAGGATACTCTTTTTCAAATCCGGTAAAGCGAAGGAAATATCCTTCTCTTCCAAACAGAGCTTCTCTTTTCATATCGCTGGAAATCAAAAACCGAATCACGCCGCTGTGCAGAAATCCATCGGTTTCATCAATCACCCGAAGAGTCTTAAAGCCGTTTTCCGACAGATATTCTGCCGTAAATGATACAGGAAGGCCGTTTAAATTTTCAATATCAAAAAAGAGGGAAAAGGGCAGTCCCCATATCGGATTATCAAAGCAAAAATACATGCACCGGTTCTGTCCCTGGGTCGGATAAAAAATCCCGGTATCCACCCCTGCCATAAAGCGCTCCATACAGCTGCGTTTCTGGCAGTTATTCACCGAAAAGCCATCCAGCGGTTTCACCGGATTTTCCTTATAATCATAGGAAAATTGAAGATTTTTGATCACCGGGCATTTATACAGGGCAGGCATCTTATAAATATTTTCTGCAAAAAGAAGCCGAATCCGGATTCTGGGTTCATCCTCCTCCCAGTCAGCCATATCTTCAGGACAGGGAAAGGAGAGCCGAATTTTCCCCTGCTTTTCTCCGTTCATCAGCTTTTCATACTCACCGCCTGTAAGCAGGCGTTTCCAGCCATTTTCACTGCGGTATTCCCAGGAAATCCGATCCGCGCAAACCGTAACGGTTCTGGACAGAGCTGCTTCCGGCGGTCTTTTCATAATCGCCTTATACTCGATTTCCGGCTCCTGCATCTCAATCTTTTCTTCCCGGATTTCGTATTCCAGGTCAAAATCCATCGTCACAAGAGCGCCTTTTTTGGAAAAGACCTCTCTGGAATCCATGCTGCATTCCGCCATCATTTCAAGCGGTATTCCAAAGGGGGCAAACTGTCTGCTTCCCACATCCACGCCTTCCAGATACACCAGATCAGGCGCTATGTCATTTCCGGAAAGGCAGATATCCACGCCGGATAATACAATCTGCGGAATGCCCTTCACCGCTTTGAAAATCAGGAAGTATCCTTCTTTCCCATCAATCTCTGCAGGCTGTATGGAATAGCCTTCCTTTTTCAGGGAAAGCACATTTTCCCTGCAGGTCACCTGATCAAAGCCAACTTCCCGGTATCCGCCCTCTTCTCCCCAGGGCTCTGCCATGGAAATCCTGACCTGTTCCGAGGCCAGAAGAGCTGCCGCATTGACGGCATCTTCCTTTTTCTGCGCATGCAGCCGCAGAGAAAGGTCCACGCTCTGCGCCCCTTCCACAACGGAGCTTAAGCACAGATAAAACACATGAGAGGCCTCATTCACCCCTCTGATATCAAAGGCCTGAAAATCCAGATGTTCCAGGCGGCTTTGGTCTTCCTTCTGCGCAAGGGTCACAATTTTATCTTCCTTCTGATCGGTCACAATCACAGAAGTAACTCCGGTATCTGCCAGACAGATATCGTAGGCCGTTTCAAATAAAATTTCCTTTTCTCCGACCTGTGCCGACAAACCGGTTTGTGCAGGAACTGCCATAATATCCTCATTTCCTGTCACGGGCAGAAACTGCACATATCCCCGCGCTGCGCTCACCGGCTCTTCCACCAGACGGTCAAAGCGGTTTAAATACTGCACTTTGTGTTTGTGCATGGCCTGGTCCAGACGATTCTGACTGTCTCTTAGCATATCGGTAAGCAATATGCCCAGAACAGAACCGGCATCCGGATTCTGAGCAGAAAAACTCCATTCCGGTGTATAGGACTTCGCCAGCTTTTGTAATTGTTCTGTCATGTTTTTCTGTTTCATCTGCCAGTCTGCCTCCAGGTTTCAAATCCGGTTTCCAGATAATAGGGAAATACAAGGTTTACCGGATTATTGTTTGAACGAACGGTATAACTGATCTGTATGTAAACCACTCCATCCCCTGTATGGCCTTCCTGCACGGAAACTCCGATATTGTCAATGCGGGGCTCCCAACGTTCCAGCGCAGTCAGAATGGATTCCTCCATACTCCGCTTTGCCTGCCCATCCGGCAGATCAAAAATATAATTTTCGATATTGCAGCCGAAATCCGGTTCCATCGGCCGTTCTCCGATTCCCGTCATCAGAATCAGATGAATTGCTTCCCGTATATCATCCTCCTGCGATGTCATGATAAAACGTCCCGTTGTGGGGTCCACCACCGGCGGAAAATGTAATCCTTTTCCCAGAAAATTTCTGTCCTCTGCCATCTGATCTGCCCTTGCCTTTCTGTCAGTTCGTTACACTGCGTTTTCGCACGGTCTGCGCAGTAAATGCGCAGACCGGTGTGAACAGTAACGTCAGTTCAGCTTCACAATCGCACCCTTTACCATCACCGGGCCGGATGCTTTCAGCTGTGCCATCTGTGACCCCTGTACGGTCAGATTTCCGCCTTTGAGTGTCGCTGAAGTCTGCCCCTGCAGCGTCATGGTCTGCTTGGCTGCAACATTTACGCTGTTTGAGTTTACTTTCACCGAATTTCCCTGCCCTGCCAGCTCCAGGGATGTCTGTCCGGTTTTTAAAGTGATTTTTTTCGCCGCAATGATCGAAATTTCACCCTTTTTCATATCCATGACGATCTTGTTTTTTCCGTTTTTATCCGTCATGACAATGGTCTGATTTTCATCCTCTATCGTCACGCTGGCACTTTTGGGGGTGGTCACCGTCACGGACTGCTTTCCTTTTGTATCGTCAATGGCGATCTTTACACCGCCTTTGGTTTCCATGTATTTGTTCACATTGTTTTTATCAAACTGTTGTTTGACAATGTTTGCATTTGCCGGGAAAAGACTTCCCAGAAGAAACGGCTTTTTTAAATTGCCGCCGATAAAACCGACCAGCACCGTTTCATTGATTTCGGGCACCACATAGGTTCCGTAGCCGGCTCCCGCATAGGGAGACATAAGCCTCACCCACTCAATCATGTTCTTGCCCTTTTCCCAGACTGTGAAAGAAACCTTCACCATGCCCGGATATTTGCTGTTATTGTTCTCCACCACAGTTCCCTGCACAAAGCCGGGTATCATCTGGCTGTCATATTCTTCATTTGGGGTCTGCAGTAAATCCACAATAGAATCCGCCATGGCTGCCTCCGTCATTCTCAGATGCTGCTCCGTCTTGCCCGCAGCGTCGTTGTATAGGAACTCTCCGTAAAATCATGAGTTACATTTGTTACATAGTATTTTCCGTTTATCGCGGATGAGAATTTGCTCAGACTGATGTATCTGCCGGGCACCAGCTCCGGGATGCCCACGCAGGTCAGCTCCAGAGAGCCGAATTTCGATTTCATGGCTTCCATCCGCACTGTCGCCCGCTTCTTCGCTTCTGCCGCGCTGGAAATTCCCGCTTCATAAAACACCTGGGCGGTGGAACGCATCAGTTTGTTTGCAGTCATTCCTTTGCTGAATTTTCCCCGCATGGCAGCGCTTCCCTGGATCAATTTCCCGTTCTTATCATCGATGGAACGAACCTCTATGGTTTCCACCAGCGGATTGCCGTTTACAGAGCTGTAAACTTCCAAAATCCGGTTGGAGGGTTCCAATGTCATAACAGGCGTCTTATTTTTTTCCGCCTTCTGGAAATAGGCTTTTCCCTGTATGATGAAAAATTCAAAGCCCATTTTTTCCGCCTGTTCCCGAACGATGTCATAATCTGTTTTCATGCCGCTTCGAAGGGGCACATCCTCATTTGAGCATCTGTCCACGGTTTTGCCGGAAAGATAGCCGCTCACCGGCTGTTCAGACAAAAGGGCACTCACCACCGCATCCGCTCTTTTTTCCCGAAAAACCTCCAGTCTGCGGTTTTTCATCAAAATTCCCTTGGCATCCATACAGCGGACCCTTATTTTTGGGGAATCGTCCTGAGAAAATTCATAGGTCACGTTGTCCACATATCCGGTAAATACGGATTCCTTCTTTTTCCGGTATCCGATTTCGATCTCGGCCTTTGCTCCCACCTGCAGGCAAGTGCTGATGGTGCTGTCAAATTCATTTTTTTTGTTGTCATAGCAGCTGCTTATGACGAATTCACATCCGCTGGCCTCAAAGCCGCTGGTCAGATCGATCTGCAGCTGCTCAATCTCTGCTTCTTTTCCTTTCACCAGCTTTGTGCTGTCGATGGTTAATTCCAGTGACGGATTTAAGAAATCATCATATTTTTTCTGCAGCATAGCATAAGAAGTACTGCCGGTCATCAGATTCATAGTATCACGCCTTTTCTATATCAGCTTTCTGGGATTGAGGGTGCTCGAACTGCTGGCCTGCTCCCTTGCGCTGGAGCTGCTTTTTGTGCTGCTTCCCAGACCGCTTTTCATAAAATAGGTATCATCGCCCACGATGGAAAGCCCCAGCTTTGCCCTCGTGGGGCTTCCGTCCCGGTCAAACATGGTAAACCGGGTTTCCACTCTCGTCAGTTTTCCCAAAAAGCGCATGTCTCCCCAGGTAAACCCGATCAGAGGAGTATTCTGGTTTTTGCTGTCATAGTGCATGAACTGGGACAGGTACTGACAAATCTGCTTTACATTTTTGGGCTGAGAGGACATTCCCTTGTATTTCACTTTGTTGTAAACCAGACCGCCCAGTTCGCTGACCGTACTTTCCAGATTGGACTTCTGATCCACAATGATGGAAACGGAAAGCATTGCCGGCGTTCCTTTCATGAAGGTCAGATTTTTTGCCTCAAAGGGTTCTCCCAGGCCGTTATTATTCATGTAGTTGATGGAGTGGGAAATGGAATACTCCGTAGGATTAAAGCCGCACTGCATGGACTTTAAAACTTTGCCGTTATCGTCACAGACTTCCAGCACAGCCTTTACCACGGGCCCAAAAACCGCGCTTTTTGCCGCATCCGCAGCTTTCCCGATCACTGACATTTACAGTCCCCTCCTTTCCCGTTCTTTTTTCAGCTGACGTTCAATATCCCGATATACCTGTCTGCTGATCTTTGCAAGATTTTCGTCCACATGTCTGGACACTTTTTCTGAAATGATGCCGTCCACCTCCGCTCTGGACACCAGCGTATGGCTGCTGCCGCCCGCGCTTCCCGTGATCGGAGTCCCGGGAATATTCACCGCATCACTGCCGGTGTGTTCCACCACAAACTCATTTTTTTCTGTCTGTCTGGAAACCGTCTTTTTCTCAAAAACAATGTCCCTTGCAGTTTCTTCTGTTTCATTTGCTTCCGGGGCTTTTTGCAGGTCATCCTGCGCCTGCTCCTGTTTATACAAAAGCGCCATGGGCGAGATGTCCAGTGCCTGAGCGGCGCGCCTCCGGGCACCGCTTACTGCCGGAAGGCCTGCTGTGGGATAGCCTGCGGTCGTCCTGTCCGCGGATGTCCAAACAGCCGGTGTCTGGCCTATAGGGGAAGGCCCTGCGTTTCCCGGGCCGGTCATTGTCTGACCTGTCACCCTCTGTCCCGCAGGCGCTCCATAAACATTGTGTTCTGCCGTCCCTTCTCCCAGATTTACCAATTGTGCCGGAATCAACACCGTATGCTCTAAACTGAGAGGCCCCTGTGAAAAAGCGCTTATATCAACTTTTTGCAGAGATTGTCGCATGGCTGATGCGGGATTTTGCACTGCACCTTTACTTTCCCGCTTGGCATCTGCCGCTGCCGAATCTACCAACGCGAAATTTGCCGCCCGCAGAACAGAATTTTCGGCTGTCACCCCGGATTCTGCCGCCGCGCTGCCAATCATCCTTTCCAGCACTGCCGTCCGCTCTGCGCTGTCTGCCGCTTTGGGAAGCACCAGCTCAAGGGATCCCATTTTCCAGTCATACAAAATCTGTGCGCTTGGTGTCTCTCCATAAAATGCCTTCACATTCTGCGAGACGCTTCCTGTAAACTCCGGAAGCTCTCTGCGCACCAGACGTCTTGTCTGATAACCGGTATCATCATAATAATGCGATGCAGAGCTCTTCTCACTATCCATAAGGCTTTCCGCTTTCATCCCGGAAGTTTTGGCAGTTTTTGTTCCAACCGCTGCTTTTACGCTTTCCGTTTCCACTGCTGTTTTCATGCCTTCCGTTGCCGCCTCCCGGTGGGGCTTTTCGTACACAAGCTCCATCGGTACCTGCAGAATATCCCTGCGCTCAAAAGAAATACTTTCCTTTGGCTTCTTATGCCAGATGATTCCTGCCGGAAGCTCACTTCTGTCAGGCTCTGCCGCCTTTTGTGTTTCCTGATTGTTTAAAAACTTTTCCAGGAAATGAGTATAATATTTATATTCAGCCTGCTGCTCTTTTTGGATGACATAGTTCACCTTTTGAAGAACAGCCGGCGCATTTTCCGTATTCATTTCTTCTTTGGGAAAAATCAGCGTAACAGGTCGTACCGGCAGGGGATTTAATCTTCCCATCACCTGCGCCTGAAAACGCTCTTTTGCATTTTGCTGCCGCAGGATTACGTTCTGCAGCTGCCCTTTTAAAAGGCCTGTTCCGGGTTTTAGCACCATGCTCTGCAGCTTTGGTGCGATCCGCAGACTGCTCTGAACCGCCAGCGGGATCTCTTCGGTCTGCTGCTCTTTCAGCCTTTCGGTCTGCTGCTTTCCCGACATCTTTGTATGCTGTTCGTTCAGCGTCAGCTCTTTGATCAGTCGCTCCGCCAGTCGATCGGTTTCTTCTTTCGTAACGGTAATTGCTGCTGCAGTTCTCAGATTCTGTCCCTTTTGCGAAAGAATCTGTTTTCTGGCTTCATCGGGAAGACGCTTTACAACCTGTTGTATGGCAGCAGTCAATGACTGAACCAGCTGCGTTCTGATTTCTTTTTCCGCCTTGCCTTCCTTTTCCTTCCATACTGTGGATACAGCCTTTTCCAGAACCGGCAATATACGCGTTTCCAGCTGTGACGATTTTTCCAGGATCGTCATCGTCGTTTGCCCGGTCAGTTCTTTTAAAACGGATCGAAGCATGTCCCGAAGCTTCTCAGGCTGCAGGGCGTTCGCCGCCTTTTGCGCATCGAAGGCGGCCGATTCCGCCTTTTTTGCTGCCTCCGCCACCGAACCTGCATTCGGCTTTGTCAGTTTTTCCGCCTCTTTTTCCTCCTGCTTTGCATGCACAAAAGATACAGGCCGGATGTCCTGTCTGAAATTCGGACTTTCCACATAAACCGGATTGGAGGAAATGGTCTGAACCGTGTTATGATAGTTGATCATATAACGGTTTGCCACCGTATTGTACTGATGATGGCTGACCTTATAAATCTGATTCTGCACATAAGTCACCGAAGCCGGTCTTTTTTGTACATCCTCTTGTTCCTGATCGTTTCGAAGATAAAACAGAGAAAGGGGATTGATTGCCGATACCATTCCCGCATATTTTTCCATGATTTCATTTCCAAATGCAGTATATTGATTTTTCAGCATATCGCTCCCCTCCTTTCATCTGTTAATAAACTGCTGCCTTCAGCATGGTTTCATAAGAGATCTCCAGCCGTTCCATGAGAATCTCACTGCGCGCCGCATCCAGATCGGAAAACGACACCTTTTTTACATAACAACCGCTGAATGTATAAATATACCGGGGTGTATGATCGTTGTCCAGCACAAATACGATGATATCCGTTGCGAACCGATATCCCGGCTGCAAAACATAGTCTGCCGTAAGGTCCAGACTGGCACCCCGTTCCAGAATTAAAGTTTTTTCTGTTCTGGGATTTCCATCCAGAGTATACACCCTGTCGTTGACACCGCCTTCGGCTATCGACTCCGTATCGATCACGGATTCCACGCCGGACACCTTCGCGCAGGACAGCTCTATCGGTCCCAGAAATACGAGGAAATTATACCCTCTGGCTTTACCCGTCATTTTTCTGATATCCACCGGTTAACCCCTTTACAGTTCAAAAATATTTTTCGGTGCATTTGTGACCTGCTTATGTATCAGGCCGATTTCACTGCAGAATCGCCGCCTGGTAAGATGATCCAGCTGCATGACCTCATCAAAAGGCCAGTGAAAATAATAGGAAATATAGGATACTTCCTTATACGCTTCATCTTTCGGGTAAACAGCTATTCCGCCAGTGTAAAATTTACTGCTTTTTCAAAGATCTTTCCGCATTCCGGACACACGCAGGTTTCCTTCACTTCTTCCATGGCGTTGATCTGCTGATACATATTCTGCAGGTAAGCCAGGTCAGCGGAATAAAGACCTTCAATGACTCTGGTGGTCACCACCGGCACATCTCCCAGCTTGGTAATCACTCTGGACAACAGCATGATCGTCAGATAAGCGGGATTTCCCACCACTCTGGGATCCCGCAGCGGAACGATTTCGTCCGCCGCGGTTGCCAGGCGCATCACACCATGACGATGGATCACGCCGCTGTCATCTTTGTAGCCTTTTGGAAGATCAAATTCAAATTCCGTTTGAAAGTCTGCCATTTATGCCTCCCAAATCAGCCTGCTCCGCCGCTCACAACTTTGGAAATGCTGTAGCATACCAGTTCAATGCTCTCAAAGGCAATTTCAGAAGAGCTTGCATTGAAATCAGGAGCGGTATATTTGCTGGGCCATGCTTTTTCCAGCTTCCAGCTTGCCAGTACGGTGCTGTTTGCATCATCATACAGTTCGATGGTTACGTCTTTTTCACGATCTGCATCCTTTAAGGAACCATCGGAAATACCCATTACCCAGTCATAGAAAGTTGTGGAAGAAGTCATGCCCCATTTTAAGGTAACATTACCATACTTGGTCAGACCGGGATATTTTCTGGGAGAGTTGATCGCATCATCGCCTTCGCGGTATTCAATTACATCAACGGTAGCATCAAAGCCGCTCACTTCGGAGAAGGATGCGCTGTCAGCGCCGGCTACGTTGACCTTATAGTTATATTTCTTAAAAGGATAATTGGTTGCTGCCATTTAAAAAGCCCTCCGTATTTTTATTTTATAATTATCAGCCCTCATCTTCCATCAGCTGAGTGATTCTGAAGATGACAAATTCAGCAGGTCTGCTGGGCGCCACACCGATTTCGCAGATCAGGCGGCCGTTTAAGATGTCGCTCTGGCTCATGGTATCACGTCCCACATTTACAAAGTATGCCTGGCTTTCGCTTTCACCTACCAGAGCACCTGCACGCCACATATCGCGTAAAAAGGAGCTGATGGTGGAACGAACTCTTGTCCAGAGGAAAGTATCGTTGGGTTCGAATACCGCCCAGCTGGTGTTTGCCTTAATGCTCTCTTCCAGATAGATGAAGAGTCTGCGCACGTTGACATATTTCCACAGGCTGTTGGAAGAAACGGTTCTTGCGCCCCAAACACGGATGCCCTGTCCGGGAAGTGCGCGGATCAGGTTAACGCCTGCAGGGTTTAATACGTCCTGCTCTGCCTTGTTGTACAGACAGCTTAATCCGATTGCATTGTAAACAACTTCGTTTGCGGGTGCCTTATGTACGCCGCGTTCCACATCGCTTCTTGCATAGATACCACAGACAGCTCCGGACGGAGGAATGTAAGCGGGCTTCTTGTTTAAGGAATCATAAATCTGAATCCAGGGATGATACATTGCCGCATAATCGGAATCCAGTTTTTCTCTGCATGCAAGAGCGTCCTGAGGGCGGGTAACATCCAGAGGCAGATCCAGAACTGCAAAGCGGCTGCCCAGATTGGAGCACTGTGCGCACAGAGCCAGCTGTACAGCAGGGCTTGTCACACCGGGGATTGCCATGATGCTGACGTTGTTGATTTCAACGAAAGCTGCCAGACCGGTTCTCTTGCCGGGGCCGTTGTCCTTGCCCATGAAGATATCATCTGTGATGCCCTTTGCAGAACCGTCATCACCGCCTGCCAGACGAACTGCTGCAGCCTTTGCCTCGGGTTTTACAGCAAATACATTAAACAGAGAGGTTACTTCTGCAGGCTCTTCGGCTTCTACATCCACCAGCGCGGATTTGGACAGTGCCTTGCCGATAAAGTCAGAGGATTCTCCATTTAAGGTCACCTTTTCGTAGGTTTCCACATTATCTTTATAGCGAACTTCCAGGTTGGCAGCGGTAACAACCAAAAGCTTTTTGGGAACCACATTCTTGTCCACCAGATCTTCCTTGATGGGAGCGCTCAATGTGATCGCATTACCCTGTACGCTTTCCACCTTTGCGGATGCAACCACTTTGCCGTTTACAACAGCTTCAACGGTATCGCCTGCATTGAAGCCGGATGCGTTTGAAAGTGTGTAGGTTTTGCTTCCGTCAGCGCCTTCCACTGCATCAACAACAGCAGCCTTTCCGCGGATCGCTTTTGTTGCGGATACGGTGATTTCGTTGCCCCATTTACCGGGATTTTTTGCTGTGAAGCTGATTGTTCCAAGCTTTAAGGAAGCTTCCTTTGCATCAGAGGGAACCACACGCATTACATAGCATCTTGTTCCTCCGTTTGCAAAGAACTGCTCAACGGAGTATGCCAGATAACGGTAGGTGCCATAGCTTTCGGACAGATATCCGCCGAATTTGCGGGTAAAATCTGCAAAGCTGGAAACAAATTCGGGAGTTCCGATCACATTTCCTTTCTCCGCCATACCCACAAAACCTGCTGTAGAAGTGCCAACGCCTTCCATCGGTCTTAAGCCGGATTCAAATTCCTCCACATATACGCCGGGAGATAAATATTCTGCCATTTTTTAATCCTCCTTTAAAAAAATGTTTTTCATTTTACAAGTGTTTTTGTCTGACCAGGATTTGTGACCTGTATCACGCCTGCATATGCACACATACATTTGCAGTTCTGGTTCAAAGCCGGTTTTCCACCGATCAGAACGGTCGGTGAGCCGGGAACCCATGTTCCGGTAATCACCGGAGTACAGGGCTGTGGGGTGAGTACACCCATGGCTGCGCTTGTCGCCGCAGCAACTGCCGGATTCGAAAGCGACTGACACATTCCAAAGGGCATGATATTCGTAAACGGAATACAGTCCGAAATTGTGCCCGCCGGCGCAGGAGAAAGAACTTTGGCCGTTGGAAGTACCACCAGAGTGGAAGGTGCCATCCCGAAGGTACATGTCAGCGTAGCTCCATTCGTAACCAGCATAGCCATAAAACTCTCCTTTCTGCCTACGCGTCTGTGGCGGCAATCACCCGCACCTGATCTGTGCTTCCCTCCGCCACCGGAAGAACGTAGTTTCCTTTTGCATCCGCATAGGTTCTGTAGATCAACCGAAGTCTCTCTCCCTTTTTGTGCGGATGTTTTAAGGAACCTGCGATCAGGTAGTCGTTCATGCCTTCTTTTTCAAGAATCACAAACACATCCAGCGTCTCATCACTTCCCAGCCCGAAAACACGACCGGTCAGTTTTTCTTTATGATATCCCGACAGCTCCAGCACGGTATCCGAACCGATCTGTTTGACAGCTTTTAAAACATAGCCGCTGTCTGCATCACTGATTCCGTAAACCATGAACGGAAGACCATCATCTGGCGGCTCTACCCTGCCGCAGCATAAACTGCAGCGATATGGAAATTGTCCGCCGGGTTTATGATATAGCCTTACATCCAGCACCGGGTAAGAAGGATTGAGTTTTTTCTGATCAATGGTAACCGTCCCGGGAAAATAATTGTCCGCCTCTATCCTGATTGTGACAGGGCATTCAATTGGTTCCATGAAAAGGTAAAAACCTTCCTCCTTGTAGGTGGCCGGAATAAGACGTCCATCCACATAAAAAGTACAGGTAGTTTTGGGCAGCTTTCTGCCGGTAAAATCATCCACCGGCAAAAGAGCAAATGACAGCTTATGCCGAATCATCTTCTTCCGCCCTCCATCTGTTCTGTCTGAAATCTGGCATCCACAACACGTGTGAAGCTGCTGACTTTGCGCGACGCCAAAAGTACCGGCGCAACGCTGAAATAAATTGCCAGCTGATAAGGGGTTGAAAGCACTGACCAGAGCTTGGTTTTTTCTTCAAAGCTCATGGTCTGCAGTGTTACAGTTGCTCCCATTTCATCTTCTTCTGTCACATCCTCCGGTAAAATCGGATGATCCATCAGAATCTGCATCACTCTGCCCAATATGCGCTGCTCATTTTCCGCATCCACCGACATCTGGGACTTGGAGTTGATATAAAGCGCATAGTACAGATTCAGCGGCTTTGGCGGCAATCGTCTCTGCGAAGGACTGATTCTGACATATTCCGTCTGCCTGTATTCCCGCATTTCCTGAATGTCATACAGATACAGTCCCAGCTGGAAGTCCGCATTTTTATCAGACGGCACCGTCAGCATGATGGATTCCGGCGATGAAATCAGCTCCGGACAAAGATTATCACGAAGTGTTTTCAAAATGCTGTTGCTGACATCTGAAATAACATTGAAATCTCCCATTCCTTACACCTCCTTCTTTTATTGTGCTGCCTTTATGCTGTAATAAAGTAAATGATCCGCATCATCCGCCTGATAGCATAATTCATAGGAAAAATCCTCTCTGTCGATCATTTCTTTATAAATCGCTTCCGCATAATTGATATTCTTGATGTAGGAATACCGGTAACTCGTCTGCTCCTGATTCGCCTGCGAATAACGGTGTCCCTTGTTCAGTTCCTCAAAAGTGATATTTCCGAAGGTGGTAGGCGTCCGTTTTCTGATATAGGAAATGGCGATACAGTCCGCCAGATCAGTCGCTCCGTTGACGGGAATATATACCTCGTCCTCCGTTATTGGACTCTTTAAATCCTCTTTATAAACGGAAATTCCGTTCACCATAACGCTCTTTAATGCCAGATCCTCTTCACTCACCCATTCGCTGTCATTGATAAAATAATAGATTTTGTTTTCTTTTGTCACATAGTCTGTGGGTTTATCGCTATCTTCGGTTTCCATGTTCAAAGCCGCCATCAAAAGCGCCTCCGCCATGCTCAGCTCAGATTCCTCTTCTTCCGTCTCCCCACTGTCTTCTTCGGCCGTTGTATCCACCACCGGCTCTGCAGTAGTATCCAGCTTCAGTCCGTCTCCAACGCCTTCCGGCAGATACCAGCCGTTTCCCTCCTGGGCGGCAGGATTTTCATCTTCCTGGGTCAGATCTCTGGACACGATTCGCACGATGCAGTCCGTCTTTAAAATCACCTGTGCCGTTTCATACACAAAACAGCTGCCGCAGTCGTAGGTATAGTAAACTTCGGGTTCGTCGTAAAACATGGCTGTCACATCTTCCAATGACAGGGAAATCAGCGATTCGTAAGCCACATCTCCGTCTGCCACAATGCCGGTATAATAAGGTCTTCCTGCACCGGTATAAAGCGTTCCTTCTCCCTGGGGCACTCCCAGGAAAAACTCTCCTTCATACTTTTTCATTCCATTTTCATGGTACAAAACACCGTTTTCATGATACTGCCCATTTAAATAGCTGCCCTCGTAAATCAGGCTGCCGTTTTCCGCATAGGATACGCCTTTTCCGTTATAAAAACCCTTTGAAAATTCTCCCTTATATTCGATCTGTCCGGAGCTGTAATATAAAATTCCCTCTCCGTCAAAATCATTTTCAGCAAAGGTGCCCTCATAACGAACTGTTCCATCGGGATAATAAAGCGTTCCGCTGCCGCTGTATTCGTTTTCGGCAAACTCCCCCTGATAAACAAGCACGCTGCTCTGATTATATAAGGTTCCTGTACCGGTACACATGCCGTTTACAATATCGCCGGTATATACCACACTGCCGTTTGTCGCCCTGATATTCGCTTTTCCCGTATATTCTGCCAGATCCATATCATCATAATCAAAATATACGTTCGTGACGATTCCTGTCGTGGTGGTTACCGGCTGCTCCACCGGTTCCGCAATAAAGTTAAAATAGGCGAACACTAAAATACAGGCTCCAACAATAACAGCGGCTACCAGCTTTTTGGCAATCAGCAGCTTTCCGACAGTATAATAATCCTGTCCGGATTTCGGTGCGATATGAAATAATTCTCTGAACTTCTTTGTGATGGGCCCCAGGATTTTGTTGGCGATCACGTTGGTGTTGAACATCATCTGGAGCTTTCTTAAAAAGTTCCTGATGGGGTTTAACGTGAGGGCTTTTAATCTTGAGATGACAGCCATCAACAGTTTCATTATGTAATCCATGAATCATTACTCCTTAACGGGTTTGCCATTATCCGCAGCGAAATATATAATACCGCGCAATCTGGTCATCGGGATTGTCCTGTAAAACCATGGCAAAAAGCGTCTTTGCTTCATAAAGATAACCTTCCTCATAAAGCTTTATCGCCTTCCTGAAATTGCTGTGGGTCATTTTGATCTGATGCATTGCCTGCGCATCCTGATCATCAAAGCATTCATAAAAACCGCCGTTTAACTGTTCGATGCCCAGATTTCCCACATAACGGACAGAAAACTCATCTTCGGAAGACAGCTCACGAAAAGCCTCTTCTGTCACATAAAGTCTGGCAGACAGGTTTAAAAATACCTCTCTCTGTGTCAGGATATTTTCCAGTTCCGGTGTGATCAGCGCCGTAATATATCGCTTTTCATCTCCGCAGATTCCCACATAAATATCGGACCGATGCAAAAGGAAAACAATATTGAGCCGCTCTTGCTCTGCTGCCCCCGCATTATAGGCATCCACCCCTGCCAGAATTGCCAGTGCGGTACGAATTGCGCTGGCTGCGCCGCCAGGACATACCAGCAGCATGCTCGAGAGGTTTGCGCTGTCCACAATAGGCACCGCATTCTGCTTTTGTGCTTCATTATTGATCATATTGAAGAATCGATTCATTTCTCTTGCCCGGTTAGCAAAAGAGTCATTTTGAGCAGAACTTCTTAACTGTACGGAAAGCACCGCATAATTTCCCTTGATGCAGGATCCCGGCTTTAAGTTGCCCAGATTATCTTCTTTTAAAAGACTGATCATGCTCATTGGCATGAACCGATAGTAAATATCGCTTAAATTTTTCAGATTCAGGATCTGTAAATCAATATCATCCGCCATCTTGTTGAACACTCTGCTGATGCCGGCCAGCTCATCCCTCGTTTCAGGTTCAATCCGGATATCCCGATTGCCGCCGGTAAACAGCTCCATGCCCTCTCTGATTTCTCCCAGCGGCTGTAATATTTTCATAAACAATGCCGTCAGAAGTACCACCAGAACAATCAAAAATGCGGCACAGATCCAGATAAAATTCTTTATATAGGAGCTCTGATAGGCGTCCATTTCGGCGGTGAATATTCCCGTCTCATACAGGTATACGCTTCTTCCGGCAGAGCCGCCCACAGGCGTCACACTGACGATTCTTTTTCCAGCCCGGTCCTCTATCGTGGCAGATACCGCTTCACCGGTCAGCGCCGCTTTCAGATACAGCTGATCCAGCGTTGTATTCACACCGATTCCGATGGGGTAAAAACAGGGCATCTCCTGATCCACACCGGTATATAACTCCCCGTCTTCAAAATAGACGACTCTGGAATAAAGCTTGCGCCCATCCATCTGTTCTTTCAAATAATTGTAATTATCACTGCTATAGTCATAAGGATATTCCAGCGCATCAAAGGATTCCTGTCCAAAAAGGGCCGTCATCATGTTTCCTTCGTCAACCGCCTGCTTTTCATAGCTTGCGTCTACGCTGTCATGGTAATACTGGTAAGCCACCACGCCAAACACAGACATGGTCAGAATCATCAGCGGCAATGCTGCCAAAAGCAGTTTTCCCATAATGGTTCTGCCCCGGGTGATGCCTCTGTAAATTCCAAAGATCAGGCCGATCAGAATGCCTGCCGCAGTCAGTTCCAGAACCAGATAGAAAAGTGCCCTAAGCACCACCTGTTCTGTGGGCCAGCGGAATGCATCAATCACATATCCGGTTCCTTCCTTCATCACCAGAAGCTGATAGCCTGTTCCTGCATTTTCCGAAACCACCGCGGTGAAATCCGAAAGAGAAGCCATGGACATCAGGCGGATATTCTGCGGAGTCAGCGCCGTTGCCGCAAACCCTTCCGTTCCTTTCATCAGAACGCTTTCTTCACCGTTTTGAATGTTCAGTTTTAAAATATTGCCGGATTCCCCGTCCTGCATAAATACGTATCCGGATTCCGCAAAGGAAATGTATAGAGGATACATCAGAACTTCCACTTCTCTGGCCGGATAGATTTCTTCAGCCTTATCCTGCGTGGCATGAAACACCTTGCCGGATTTTGAAATGTAGGCGATATCCGTTCCGTTTCCTGCCGCCTGATAAATGTCCTCATCTTCCGCCAGCGGATAATAACGCTCCGACTTGATGTTCAGACTTTTATCTGTCACCTCGCCAAATTCCAGCACCCGTCTGACCGCTTTGGACTGATCTTTGCTGACACCGATCACCGAAAGAACATTTCCCGAAATATTCATCCATCTGTAGTGCCATTCTTCTGAATCGGTCTCTTCCTCCTGTGCGGAAAGATTCTCGGTATCAATGGCTGTTTTGCTTGGAAAGTATTGATTAAAATCATAAATCAGCAGATCTTCCGATACCACTTCCAGGCTCAGCTCATCACAGGCGTCACGAAGCACATAGACCCTGCCGTCCTCCCCTGCACAGGCAGACTGTATCCGGTAAGTAATATTCTTTTCCTTCTGGGGCATGCTGACAGTTCTGATAATATTACCCTGATTGTCAGCCATGGCAATCACGATTTTTTCATCCTCGTACCAGGTCACCAGTGAATTTCCGCTTCCGGCATAACTCACTGTATAAATCTGATCCACCGTTTTTTCATTTG
The DNA here is from genome assembly GCA_017482485.1 of Lachnospiraceae bacterium. Lineage (GTDB taxonomy): Bacteria > Bacillota > Clostridia > Lachnospirales > Lachnospiraceae > Gallintestinimicrobium. Next base: position 2,070 of record JAFUMV010000092.1, on the reverse strand, counting down.
TCCTGACAGCCTGTACACAGGCCAATATTATGAGCAACACAAAAATGACTGCTGCCGGAATCCATTTTTCCTTTTTCATGACTTTAATCCAATCCAGTATTTATTCTTCGTTTCCAAGATAAACCGTACCGATATACTCCATCGCACTGTAAGAAATATTGCTGTCATAGGCCTGTTTTAGCCTGATTCTCATATTGATCTGCCAGGCCGCATAAATCACTGTAATCACGACCAGCAATGTCAGCACGATTCTCGAGGGATTGCGAAACAGCACGTTTTTGATGCTTTTCAGCGTCCTTTTCATTCTCCAGATAATTCCCTGTCTGGCAATGGGCCGTTCCGGCATGGAACGCAGCATCGCCATGATCTGTCCGAAGGTCAGAAAGGAATGATTCTGCATTTTCATCCAGAAGAGACGAAGTTCATCCGGATAGCTGTTGATATCTCCATGGTACTTTTCTTTCCAGGGCAGTTCCAGTATTTTGAAAACCTGCTGTGCCAGACAATCCATTGTGGAAAAATTTTCCTCTTCCGGATCAAAATCGTTAAAATCCAGAAAATAATTCAGGGTTACACTGCAGTCACTGTTCACATTGATGTTACGGGAATTTAACATCAGCCTGCATATCGGGCCGTCGATTCCGGCTTCCGCCATCGCACCCACCAGATTCATCGCCGCTGTTTTGCATTTCACAAAGTCATAGAGGTAAATGCTTCCCACCGTCTGAAGCAGATTTTCACTCTCATAATGGAATAAAAGCTTCAGCTCCTTTCCCACACTGAAAGAGCCCACAAAATTTTTGGCATGAGAAAACAGATTTCCCTGATTCATCTGCTCGGTCAAAAATTTGCGGTGCGCGTCACTTTTTACGGAAATCATCGTATAAAAGGGATGACTGCTGTCCCGGTTATCCCGGCACACCGTAATGTCATTGACCTCGTTTCTCAAAACCACTCTCACATTTTCCAAATGCATATTCAATGCGGGAATCATTGTCTACCTCCACCCGTTTCCTGGCTGACTGCCTGGAAACTATTCTCAGCTTTTCTGTGCTGCTGAAACAATAATATAAGCATGTGCGAATATTTCAGGTTCACTGATACAGGATACACGCACCTCATATACCCCTTCTGCCGCAGGTGCAGTATAAATGCCGTTATTATCGATTCTGCCTCCTGCTACATCCAGAACTTCAAAATTGCATGCCTGTTCAGGCATATTGACAAACTTAGGTGTAATCTGCACTATGCCTCTGGGTGTTGTCGTAAGCGTATCCGGAGCGATCACGATCATACCCTGTCTGTTTTTATTCTTTCCGATATATTTGCCTCTGTCCTCTACCCTGCATGCATACCAGCGGATTCTGATGCTGGTGCGCGCCATCCTGGTTTTCGGCTTTACTGCCACAATAAAGGTTCCTCTCTCCGGCAAAAGCTTGACACCACAGGAGATCTGCATCTGCTTTTCCGCGTTTTCACTGCCTGCAAACAGATCTGCATCTCCGAAAATGATTTCTTCTTTTGCCTCGCCGTTATCGCGGTTTAAAATTTCATATGCTATGTCCACATAAACGGGACCTTCGCCCAGTCCATGCATAATTTCCTCAGAATAGGAAACCTTTCCGGCTTCTCCGACACTGCCCAGTGAAATGTCAAACACCCCTGTCACAAAACCGGAAGTTTTTCCTTCTGCGCTTTCCACTTTTGCAGGAGTATAACCGCTGTTTCCTTCCTTTTTCTCAGCTGGTGCCGTTTCCTGCCTGGGACAATATTTTTTCAGATTTTCAAACAGCATCAGCTGACCGGCACTGTAAACATACTGATTAAAAGGAACATCCTCCAGACGATCCAGCAAAATACGGTCACCGAGTCTGATCAGATAAAGCTTTGCCAGATAAATTCTGGTGTCATATCCATTTTCAATCTCTGTATCCATCGCTGTTTTATAACTGTTTTCCACCACTGCCGAAAGCAGATCCTTCGAAATACAGGATATGCTGATCGGAGAAATTTCACCGACAGTACAGCTTCTCTGATCCTTCATGACTTTTACATCTGTCACCTTCAGGG
>JAFUMV010000091.1 GCA_017482485.1 Lachnospiraceae bacterium | reverse complement strand
TCAGACCAGAGATTTGCCATCCGGCTTCCTTCAGATTTGTCGTCACCAACAACACCCTTGCCTTAGGCTATGTCCTTCCCACTACCGGGCGGATTTGGGACTTTCACCCATTAGAAACGTGCGCCGCCAGGCGCACAAGAACAGACACACAATTTCCTGCAGGAAATCACGTGTCTGTTTTCTTTCCCGGCCGTTTGGCCGCTTTTTTCTATTTCGACTGATGCAGGAGACATCAGGTCTGATTATTTTCAAGCGCCTGCTTTAGCATCCTCTTTTAAGCTGAGTGAGCGGATCACTTCCAGGACGACAACCAGAAGTGCCACACTGATCAGCAGAGAGATCGCCCAGTTCTTTGTAAGACCTGCAATTATGTAACCCACCACACACACAGCGACTACCACCATCGCATACTGCATCTGGGTCGATACATGGTTCATATGATTACTCTGTGCACCTGCCGAGGACATAATCGTTGTATCGGAGATGGGAGAGACATGGTCACCGCATACAGCACCTGCGAGAACTGCAGATACGGAAATAATCATCATTTCCAGATTCTGTCCGCCAAATAATGCCACCACGATCGGGATCAGAATTGCGAATGTTCCCCAGGAGGTACCGGTTGAGAAGCCAAGGAACAGGCCAACCGCAAACATAACAACCGGAATCAAAAAGCTTGCGGAGGCATTGCTGCCTACAACACCGCTTACGAAATCTCCAAGGCAAAGAGCATCGCCCACACCTTTCAGGGTCCATGCAAGAATCAGAACCATAACAGCAGGAATCATCAGCTTGAAACCATCGATAAGGCTGTCCATGAATTCTTTGAAGCTTACCACTTTACGGGGCAGATACAAAAACATCATGAAGATAACTGTAACAAATGTAGCAAAGATCAAACTGATCTCAGCATTACAGCCTGCAAAAGCATCAATCACGTTTGTTGCTCCATCGAGAATACCCGTATATACCATAGCTCCAACCGCAGATGCGATCAAAACCACGATCGGAAGAATCAGATCGAATACACGCCCTTTGGAAGAGATCTTTTCTTCTGCAACGTTATCAAACTCTTCTGCACCGCTGGTGAACAGATCGCCGTTCATCGCGTTTTTCTCATGCTTCTTCATTTCACCGAAATCAAAGGCACGAACGGTGATATAAACAACCATAAAGATCGTCAAAAGCGCATATAAATTGTAAGGGATCGTGCGCAGGAATAACTGAAATCCTGTAATTCCCGCATCCTCCGGCACATAGGAATTGACTGCTGCTGCCCAGGATGAAATCGGGGCAATGATACAAACCGGAGCTGCGGTCGCATCAATAATATAAGCCAGCTTTGCGCGGGATACTTTGTAACGGTCGGTAATCGGGCGCATAACAGAGCCGACGGTCAGACAGTTAAAATAGTCATCCACGAAAATCAGCACACCGAGTCCGCAGGTTGCCAACAGAGATGCTTTTTTACTTTTGATCTTCTTACCGGCCCAGTTGCCATATGCAGCCGAACCGCCGGATTTCTGCATCAGCACGATAATCATACCGAGCAGAATATCGAAAATAAGAATATTGAGATTCATATTGCTTTTCATGATTTCGAATAATGCGTTGAATGCATTCCACGGATGGAATCCTGTGTAAAACAATACACCTACAACGATACCCGTCAGCAGAGAGCTGTACACTTCCTTTGTAATGAAAGCCAGCACAATCGCCAGAATGGGCGGTATCAGAGCCCACCAGGTTCCGATAAACATTGAACTATCCATAACACTTTCTCCTCCTAATGTGTTAAAGTAAACTACGCAGCAAATTATAGCACTTTGCGAATAATTGTACAAGAAGATATCACGAATAGTACATATATGATTCCACCCAGACAGCAAAACCAAAAGGCGACGCCCATCCTTTTAACAGGAAACAGGCATCGCCTTTCTTAATATATCCTTATTTTTTCAGATCTTATACAATGAAGTAGAAAATCATGGGAATGCACAGCACATACAGGAAAGGATGAACTTCCTTTGCTTTGCCTGTGAAAACCTTAATTAATACATCTGCGATAACACCGAGGCAGATTGCAGCGGCGATATCAGCAGTGAATGTAGCAAAGAAGACCATAACGAAAGGTCCAAAGCAGTCTTTGAAATTGCTGAAGTCCAGTTTTGTAAAACCGGAAAGCATGGAAAATCCTACAAAGATCAGCGCAACGCCTGTAACAGCGGTAGGAAGCATCAAAAACAGCGGGCTCAGGAAGAGACATACCAGAAACAATGCTCCGGTAACAATAGCGGAAAAACCGGTACGGCCGCCTGCTTCAACGCCGGTAGTGGATTCAATAAAGGTAGTAATCGTGGTGTTGCCTGTCATGGAACCTAATACAGTACCTATCGCATCAACCAGGAAAGGTTTCTGAATGTCCGGGAAGTTTCCTTCTTCATCCAGCCAGCCTGTCTGAGCGCCTACAGCTGTTAATGCACCGAATGTAGCAAAGAAGTCGCTGGTGAAAAGAATGAAGATCCAAACCAGGGTTCCGGGAATATCGGCCATCAGAGATTTAAAGTCATAGCTGAAGATCAGGTTGCCGACTTCGCTCATCTGAGGCACGGAAATAATGCTGGCAGGAAGAACTGTAACGCCCATAGGGATACCGATAATGGTAGCAACAATAATACCGATCAGGATGGCGCCTGGAACCTTAAAAGCGGTAAGAATCGCCATGATAACCAGGGTGATCAGAGCCAATAATACTGTGGGCTGGGTGAAATCACCAAGGGCAAGTCCGCTTTCGAAGCTTGCCAGACCGGTGTTGCTGAAACCAAGGTAAGCAATGAAGAAACCAACCGCGGTAGGTATCGCAATTTTCAAGTTTGTAGGCAGCAGATCCACCACCAGCTTACGAACACCTGTGACACTGATGATGATGAACAGAGTACCGGAGCAAAGCAGTAATGCCATCGCCCAGCCGAAAGAAAATGTGCCGCTGCTTACTAAGCCGCCGAGAATGAAATTACTTCCCATACCGCAGGAAAGTGCCAGGGGCAGATTTGCATAAAGTCCCATGAGCAGGGTAACAACACCGCTGATCAGCGCACACATTACCAGCAGAGCGGATTTGCTGATAAATACACCGTTAACATCAGTGATGCCGGCATCAGGGCCGAATCCGCAGATCGCAGCGGGCTGCACAGCAAGTACATAAGCCATTGTCATAAAGGTTGTGAAGCCGGCTAAGACTTCGCGTTTGGGATTGGAGCCCCGCTCCTTAATTTTAAATAATTTTTCCAACATAATCTCCTCACTCACTTTCACGATATCGCCTTCCCCGAAATCGGGGAAGACGATGAAACGATTCCCTTATTTAATCACTTCCAGAATAGGATCAATCACTTTGTGCTCATGTACATCGATGAAACCAACGTCTGTAATCGCGTAGGCTTCAATACATGCAAGGCAGATGAAGCACAGGAACATGAAAGGAATCGCAATAGGTGTTCCCATATCGTATGCTACCTGATTCAGCGCCTTCTTCTGCTCTGCCAGCTCGTCCAGTGACAGATCGCTCATCAGACCACAGATCGGGTAAGCTACCTCTGCAGCGACTTCGCCGTTGCGAACGATAACCTGACCGCCGCCGATTTCTACACAGCGATTTACTGCCAGAGCCATATCTTCGAAGCTGTCGCCCATAACGATGATATTGTGGTTGTCATGACCAACGGAAGAAGCCAGAGCACCGCCGCGGATGTGGAAGCCACCCATGAATGCCTTACCAACGTTACCGTTTACACCATGACGCTCTACCTGTGCAATGTAAAGAACATCCTGTTCCACGTCACACTGAACAACTCCGTCAACAACATTGAGTTCAACATCTCTGCGATTGGTAAAAGGAATGAAAGGAAGGGTATCCATAACCAGCGCTTTTACCTTCTTGGCATCTTTGTCAACGCGGATCTTGAAGCTGTCTGCAGTGATGGGATTCTTCAGATGCATGGTATTCAGAATGCAGGGATCATGCTCAGCAGCTTCATAATGTACCAGCAATGTTCCGTTATCAGTAATCTGACGGCCGCCTGCGATCGTGGAAAGTACCTTAAAGTCTTCTGCACCGGTAGTGATGTTGATGTCCGCACGACGTCCGGGTGCCAGTCCGCCGATTTCACGCTCCAGACTGAAAGCCTTTGCACAGTTTACGGTAACCATCTGAATCGCCTTTACAAAGTCAAGACCCATGCCGAGTGCGGTACGAAGCGCATCATCCAGATGTCCGCGAGTCTGGAGGTCAACAGTATGTAAATCATCTGTAACAATGCTGACCATAGAAGTATCCAGATTATTATCCATAACGGTCTTTAACAGAACCTGCATGTTACGGGCTGCAGAACCTTCACGCATCATCAAATGGCAGCCATTGCGAAGACGTTCGAAAACATCCTGTTCACAGAAAGATTCGTGATCTGTGGAAACACCGGCAGCCACACAGGCACTCATAGCGGGTCCCTTCATATCGGGGGTATGACCCTGAAGAGTCTTGCCCGGCATGGACAGCGTATCGTCAAAAGCTTCCATTAATTCCGGATGCTCTGCAACGATGTAAGGGCCTACACATTCAGAAAGGCCAACTGCATCGGGACGTTTTAAAGCCTTGCGGATGATTTCAGGATTGAAATGACCGCCGCTGGTTTCCAGATCGGGGGCAAAAGGAACATGAGAAGGAACGACAAAGTATACTTTCAGATCAGTGCCTTCCGCTTCTTTTAATACCGCCTCAATACCTTCCAGACCGGAAACAACACCGATTTCATGAAGGTCGGTCATGATACCGGTGGTGCCGTGAGACAGAACTGCCTCCGCAAAAGGACGGATTGCCAGGGAAGAACTTTCAGGATGAATATGTCCATCCAGGAAACCGGGGGTAATGTAATTGCCCTGTGCATCAATAATTTTGGTGTTTTCGCCGATACAGTAATCCACATCGCCCACAGCTGCGATGGTGTCGCCGCAGACAGCAACGCCGCCTTCGTAAATCTCGCCGGAATAAACATTGACGATCTTACCGTTTTTTACTACCAGATCGGCAGGTGCAGTACCTTTTGCTACTGCTAATAACTTTTTGTTCATGCGTTTTCTCCTTACTTTAAAATTGTAGTTTATATGTATTTTATTTCTTACTTGTCAGAAAGCTGTTAAAAACCATTCCGCCGATGATGAGAATCAGTCCTGCCCATCCGATCAGGTTCGGCCACGGATCATTCAACAGCCAGATGCCTCCCAACAGGGAAAACAGCAGTTCTCCGCACTGTGTACTTTCTACTAATGCCAGCCGTTCCGGCATATCCCGCACCAACTGTGTGGCATGAAAAAACACAATGGTTGCAACCAAACCGGAAAATACTGCTACCACCGCCGACTGCGTCACCTGACTGACAGGCGGCAGCCCGCTGCGGGCAAGAGCGACTCCCGCAAGCACAAGCCAAAACGGAAGACTGCACAATGTCATCGCCAAAACTCTTTGTATGGTAGTCAGTCTTCCTTCACAGACTTCCATTGTTTTACGATTGCCTAAAGGATAGGCAAATGCAGATATAAGAACCGGAATTGCAAACAGGAAAGCGCTCTCTGTATTTTCCCCCACATTTTCCAGCTGCAGAAGAAAGACACCGATCAACATCATCAAAAATGCCGGCATCAATTTCACAGGAATCTTTCGGCGGCTGCCATTTTCATCCCGAAACAGAGGTGTCTCCAAGGCTCCAGCCAAAATGGTAAACTGAAAAGTTCCTGCCACCATCCAGCTTGGGCCATAGGCGGAAGCAAAAGATAACGGTGCATAGAACACACCAAAGGCTACCGTACTCCACAAAATCCATCTCCACGGAGCCTGGCGAACTTCCTCCCATACCTTTTTCAAACCGCCTGTTGCTGCGTTCATAATCAATAACAGCGGCAGCATAATCAGGAAACGAAGAGAAGCGCTCCAGAGCCAGTCTCCGCCTGCCTGTGCCATGGAATTATTGATAATGTAGGTTACTGAAAAGAACAGGGAGGAGGCGATGCCATAAAACAGCGCTTTGGGCCATGGTCTTCTCATTTGTTTACCTTGACAACAGGAAAACGGTCAGGCAGTACAATGCCGGCGCGATCATAAATCGCGGCGCCGCGTTCACATGCTTCTTTCAAGATCGCTTCCTCATCCAGAGTCAGGATTTTGCGGTCTCTCATGAGCCACTTACCGTTACACATGGTGGACTGAACGTTTTCAGAACGCATTGCAGTGACAAGCGCAGCGATCTTATCGTTTACAGGCATCATGGACGGTCCCTTGGGATCGATGACGATCAGATCGGCCTTCTTGCCGACTTCCAGAGTTCCGTAAAGGTGATCATCCAGAAGGGCACGGGCTCCGTTCTTTGTCGCCATTCTCAGAATATCCTGAGAAGGCACAACGGTAGAATCCAGTCTCCAGCCCTTGTGAATCAGGGATGTCAGCCACATTTCATCGATGATATTCATACGGTTGGAAGAAGATGCTCCATCAGTACCGATCGAAACACATACTCCCTCGTTTAACATTCTCGGAATCTTTGCAAAGCCGAGCACACGCATTGCGGATGCGGGATTGTGGCTCACTTTAACGTCTCTCTTCTTTAATAAGGAGACTTCTTCATTGGTGAGCCATACGGTATGTACTGCCAGAAGGTTCTTGTCCAGAACGCCCAGTCTTTCCAGATGACTGACAGTACCTTCACCGTACTTTTCATTGGTATATTCGATTTCGCTCTTGGCTTCAGCCACATGCATGTGGATGCCGACACCATACTTGTCTGCCAGCTCCTTTGTGCGGATAATCAGGTCATCGGTATTGTTGAAAATGGTGCGCAGGCCGAACCATACCTGTACACGACCATCAGCGGTATTATGAAATCTTTCCAGATCAGCGACCTGCTGCTCCAGCTCTTCCTCGGTAGTTTTCTGCCAGATTTCGGGAAGTCCGGTGCCGCAGTCCATAACGGATTTAGCCAGCTTACCTCTAAGTCCCGCCTCTGCTGTCGCTTTTGCCATGCCGGAAACAAACTGTCCGCCGGGCTCAGCAAAAGAAGTTACGCCGGAACGGATCAGCTCCAGACAGGTCATCAGTGTAGAAACATAGGAATCTTCCTCTGTCATGTTGCTCTCATAAGGCCACATTCTCTTATGAAGCCAGGTGATGAAATCCACATCATCGCCTACACCTCTGGAAATCTGCTGAGAAGTGTGAACATGCGTATTTACGAAACCGGGCAGCACATATTTACCGTTTAAGTCGATCACTTCCGCGTCCGGTTTTACCAGCTTGGGATCTACATCACCGACTGCGATGATGTTTTCATCTTCTACCAGTACGCCGCCGCCGTCATAAACAGTTTCGTTCTCGCCCATGGTTACAATGTAACCATTTTTTAAATAGGTCTGCATTTGCGTTTCCTCCTGTGCTAAATAAATGATTGATTGTTCTTTGTTCCGTTTCATGTTATATTTATCATAAAACCTATAATTATTATAGGTTCAAGTGCTAATTTCATTTTCGTGAAAATCTGACAAGTCTCATCAGTTTTCAGGAAATAAATTCGACATATTTTCAATGTATGTGACGGGCGGCTGATACACCCGTACGCAACAGCAAAGGAGCGGCTATGAAAGAATATTTAACCATTGGCGAGCTGGCCAATATTTTCAACATGGACGTGCAGATTCTGCGCCACTATGATGCCCGGGGTATTCTGGTTCCTGCGATCCGCAATGAAACAAACGGCCGACGCTTTTATCATTTTGACCAGATTTACGCGCTGGCCTCCATCCGCTATCTGCGCAAAATTGGCTACTCACTGGATCAAATCTACGCTTTCGTCACCATCAATGACACCTTCAAGAATCTGAACTTCATGACCGAACAGGCCGACGCGCTGGAACAGCACTGCCGTGAGCTGATGGCAACGGTGGATATCATTCAGAAAAAGCTCAAATTCATCCGCGAGGAGCTGCCCTATACCCAAAATGAAGCCTTTCAGATTCGTACTTACCCGGAACGCTTCTTTCTGCATGTGGGCGATGAGCTGAATCTTTTTACAAAAGAACAGTTCTTTTTCTATCCCACCATCGGCTTTTACGAAAGGGACCGAAAATGGTTCGGTGCCAGCCTCATTGATGAGGAAACGGTGGAAGATATCTGCCGGAAAAACCCGGACATTGCGGATTCAATTCCCGGCGGGGATTATCTGTGCAGCTACCACTACGGCCCTTATCACACCATTCGTGACAGCATCGACCGGCTGCGTAAAGAGGGAAAGGCCCGCGGTTATCAGCTGGAAAATTATGTGGTGACACCGAACATTGTGGACCAGTTCACAGCGGGCAGCAACGCGAAATATATTACCGCGCTGGAGGTGCGGATCATACGATAAATGCGGATTATGCGACAGGTAAAAGCTCCACAATCAATGACTTTAAAGAAGGCTGGAGCTGCTCATAAATAAAAAAGTGCCGGCGAAAGAAAACTTTCTTGCCCGGCACTTTTTTATAACTTTCTCATCATTTGCAAAGCTCTGCAACCACCTGGTTAATCACCTTGCCGTCGGCCTTACCCTTCAGCTCAGCCATGACATTCTTCATGATCATGCCCTTGTTCTTTGTGGCAACCACATCGGCAAATTTCTCCAGAATGACTGTCTTTACTTCCTCCGCGGACATCATGGACGGCGCATACTTTTTCATGACATCATAACGCGCCTGGTACGCTTCCAGCAGATCGGTTCTCTCTGCCGGGCAGGTGTCGATCTGTTCCTTAACGGATTTCATTTCCTTTAAAATCACGCGATTTACCAGTTCTTCCTGAATGTTATCCCTGCAGCCTTCATCAATGGCAACCTTCTTCACCGCAGATACCAGCGCGGAAATGGCATCCTTCGTGGTCTTATCCTTCGCTTTCATCGCTGCAATCATGTCCTTCTGTAACTGTTCCAACTGCATAATGAATTCCTCCTCTTTCCATCAACGGCATGTCTGTATCATGCCTTATTTCAGTCTATTTGTTAATGTTCACTCCGTTCACGGTAATGCGCCGAAGGCACGAAAACACCTCGCGTACATATCACTATTGAACAGTAACATTTATTTTATCACCAATTGAAAATAACGGCAATGTTTAGTTGCACTCCCTACCTTTTTTATGCTATAACAGTTACGGCACTAAAACGACCAAATACACCAAAAAGAGGGATACATCATGACAAATCATAAAAATTTGTTTTCTGCTGAAAATCTGAAACATAATGCAATTTTCTTCTTATTGCTTAACTGTGGTCTGTTTCTCACCGCGGTAGGTATAGCAATGTTCAAAACGCCAAACCATTTTGCTTTTGGCGGCACATCCGGCGTATCTATTATTCTTTCCACCCTGTTTCCGAAATGGAATGTGGGCGCATTCATGTGGATCGTAAATGCAGTTCTGGTACTTTTGGGATTTATTTTCCTTGGACTCCGCTCCATGGGATGGACCATCTATTCTTCTTTCGCACTTTCCTTTTATGTAAGTGCATGTCAGGCAGTCTATCCGCTTACAGCTCCTCTGACCAATGACACGCTGCTGGAGCTCGCCTATGCAGTCATTCTCCCCGCAGTTGGAAGTGCACTTGTTTTTAACGTGGGAGCCTCCACAGGCGGAACCGATATTATCGCCATGATTCTTCACAAATACACCAGTCTTGAAATCGGACGTGCGCTGATGATCAGCGATTTTGGCATTGTTCTGATTGCTGCATGTATTTATGGTGCTCAGACAGGTCTTTACTGTATTCTCGGTCTGGTTCTGAAGTGCACGGTAGTGGACGGCATGATTGAAAGCTTTAACCTGCGCAAGGTTTGTACCGTCATCAGCTCTCATCCGGACGAGGTGGAGGAATTCATCATCAATAAGCTCCACCGCTCCGCTACCGAACAGGAAGCCTTCGGCGCTTACACCAAATCTGAAAAAAAGGTACTTATGACAGTACTCACCAGAAGCGAGACCGCACAGCTTCGTATTTTCTTAAGGAAAATCGATCCTCACGCTTTTATGACTATCGTAAACAGCAGCGAAATTGTTGGCAAAGGGTTTCGTTCCATCTAATTTACTATCTCAGCAGTTCCATCAGTTCATCCTTCGTCAGGCTTCCGCTGCCTACACCCTCGCCGCCCAGAATCCGGTCAGCAAGTTCCAGCTTTCGGGTCTGCAGATCCACAATCTTTTCTTCAATCGTCCCTTTCGCAATTAACCGATAGACATTGACAACGTTGGTCTGCCCAATCCTGTGTGCACGGTCAGTAGCCTGATTCTGCACCGCCACATTCCACCAGGGATCAAAATGAATGACCACATCCGCAGCTGTCAGATTCAGACCGGTTCCTCCGGCTTTCAAAGAAATACAGAATACAGGAACCTCGTCATAAGCAAAGGCAGCTACCATCTCTGCCCGTTTTTCCTTAGGTGTTGCACCTGTCAACATGTAATAAGCAATATTCTCTGCCTTCAGCGATGCTGCCAGCCGCTCCAACATGGAAGTGAATTGAGAAAATAAAAGCACTTTGTGTCCGTTCTCCACCGCGCTGCGAATCAGACTAATGGCCATTTCTTCCTTCGCAGAACCACCCTGATAGTTCTCATATAGGAGTGCCGGATCACAGCACAGCTGCCTCAGTTTCGTCAGTTCCGCAAGAATTTGCAGTTTAGTGCTCTTAAATTCTTCCTCACTCTTTTTATCCAGCATCAGCTGCATGCGTTTCACGTGGGCATCATATAACTCCCGCTGCTCGCCCTCCATGCTGGCATACATATTCTCTTCCATCTTTTCCGGAAGATCCTTGAGCACATCCTGCTTTAACCGGCGCAGAACGAAAGGACGAATCATCTTCTGCAGTCTGACAGCCGCCTTTTCATCATCCTGCTGGACAATAGGCTGCTCCAATTCTTCCCGAAAACGCTGATAGCCGTACAAATATCCCGGCATCAGATAATCAAAAATACTCCACAGCTCACTCAGACGGTTTTCCACCGGTGTTCCTGTCAGTGCCAGCTTAAATCCTGCCTGAATATTCTTCACCGCCTTTGCTGCCTGAATACTGTGATTCTTAATATACTGCGCCTCGTCGATCACCTGGCAGAAGAAAGACAGCTGTTCATAGTGCTCCGCATCTCTGCGCAATAAATCGTAAGACGTGATCAGGATTTCTTTCTCACCGGCCTGTTTCAGAATCACTTCCCGCTCTGCAGCATTGCCGACCACCATCTTCGCTGACAATGCAGGGGCAAAACGCTCAAGCTCGCTTTTCCAGTTGTAGACCAGAGAAGCAGGACAGACAATCAGACAACGGCGATTTTCTTCATGTTGTTCCATTTCTGAAAGAAGAAAACAAATCACCTGCAAAGTCTTGCCCAAGCCCATATCATCTGCCAGAATACCGCCAAATCCGTTATGAAATAATGTCCGGATCCACAGATAGCCATATTTCTGATATTCTCTCAGAATTCCTTTCAGGCTTTCCGGCACTTCAAAATCGGTATCCTCCACAGTCTTCATATTGCGGATCAAAGCTCGGAAATTCCGATCCTTATGCACAGAAAGATGATACCCCGCCTGCAGTTCTTCATCCAGATACAGAGTCCGGTATCGGGGCACCTCTATGACATCCTGCTTCAGCTGCTTCTCCGTCAGCTGCAATGCTTCCTTCATGTTTTGCAGAGGCTCCAGTCCATTGTCCTCCATATGGATAAAACTGCCATCCTTCAACCGGTAAAATTTCTTTCGGCGATCATAACGTGAAAGAATTTCCATCAGCTGTTCTCTCGGCATATTCTCGGATGTTATGGAAAGATTCAGCAGATCACCCGTCAAAGACACGCCTACGGAAATCTTGGGAGACTGAACAATTCTGATTTTTCGAAGTGCATCAGAAATGTACACCTCTCCCATCTGCTGCATTCTTGAAACGCCTTCTGTCACCATTCCATATAACAGTTCCTCATCATTACTGATTACCATACACTGCTGCTTCTCATCAAACGCGTTGCAGCAGTCTCCAACAATTCTGCAGGCTTCTGCTTCCTTCCAAAGATCTCTCTTTTCCAGATCCTGCGATCTGTCATAAATACTGTATTCCTGCTCTCCATAAAGCGCCACCGCTCTGCAGGTCACAAAATCCTTCTGCGGCATATCCAGATAGAATTTAAAAACTGCTGGCACAATTCCCAAGTCATCTTCCAGAATATTCACCGTCTCACAGTCAAAACATTCTCTGAGCGCAGGAAGCAGCTGCCGATAGAACGCCGGTACATCCTCTTTCTGAATAAACGCAGTTCGATCCGCAAGTTCTCTCATACATTCCAGGAAATCCCGTACCGGTTCCAGCTCCGCTTTCGGAACCCGATATACCTTCTGCTCCTTAAAATAGATATAATCATCCTGCCCTTCATAGCCGAAAATTCGCTGTAATTCCAATTCAATTCCATCATTTCTGCCAGTCAGTGTCAGTTTACGGCGTATGCTTTCCGAAGATTTCTGCCATTCCTTTTCTCCGCCGGCATTCACATTCGCAGTAAAAGTCCGATCTCCAATGGCATCCAGAAAAGCATCCAGCCCCCAACGATCCAGCGGAATCGCCCTCATTTTCGGAAGGGAAGGAATAAAGTAACGTCCGACATAGGAAGACTGCAGATACTGCTTCCGGTTCCTGTCCACCCACTCCATCAGAAAGGCGGTCAGAGATCTGGAATCTGCGTCAAAACTTTCTATTGTATGAATAAACTGCAGATTCTTCCCATAAAGAACATCATTGTGCTCCTGCATATCAGTTACAAACCGAAATATATCCTTGAGCACATACATCTTGTTTACACCGATCCGAAATTCCACCGTACATGCTCTGCTGTCACAGGTCAGAATCGGTTCCAGGCGGACTTTGCCGCAGGTCGCACTCTGCAAAATCGGCAGTGTCTGGCGAATCGTCTGCTTCTGCAGAAGCTCCTTCATGCCGGCTGTGGTTCTTCGCCTGGCAGTTTCCATAACAACAGATTTGGTATTCCGCTTCTCCTCCAGCTGCCGCACGTAATCCCGAATGGCTTTCTGATGGTTCTCACGCGCAATATACTCCAGCAGAGCTGCCACGCAATGCTTGCACAAGCCGGCATAACTAAAGAACGCAGGACATTCACAGTAGCTCTCTGCCACATTATCCGCTTCATCATCTACCAGAAGATCAACCTCATAGCTCTTCCTTCCGCTGCCCTTAATACGGGCCTCTATCCTCTGATATCTGCCATCTGCTTCCGAATGAAATTCAGCCACCTTATTCTGACTATAGACTTGCACGCCTCTATCGTAAGAATATGCAGCCATCTTTTTAACCTGATCTTTTGTAAGCATCTGCCTCACCCTCTAACCATACACAATAGCCACCTGCTGTCAAAGACACACACGCCTCGAACCGTGATATTTGACATTGCACTGTGACGCTCTCATTCGACATGCATTCAACATATTATGCTCATCATAACGTATTCCGATTCCACAGGCAAGCTAAAATGCAGGTCTTCAGATGATTAAATGTTGCTGCTTATTTCAACCGGCAGCACGCTTCGCTTTTAAATTCCCCGTGAACAGTAAAGATTAAGTCGCAGGGATATCGACAGGCTTGCCTGCAGACTCTGCCTGCAATAAAAAGCCCAAATATGCCATCATTCTGCGTTCCAGCGCACGGGTTGCCCCTCTGACAAGTACTTCCCGGGAACAATTCTGCGGCACTACAAGTTCTTCCATACGCATTCCCAGATAGCGGCTCAACGCATAAAAATTATCAAGAGATGGCAGCGTGCGTCCCTGAAACCAGCCATACACAGACTGCAGAGCAGCCAAACCCAGGAACTCCTGAATCTCTTTTGGTGTAATATTTCTCTTTTCACATTCTGTTTTCAAATGTCTTCCCGTTCCTTCCACATCAATTACCGGATAAACCATCATAAATCCACATCCTCTCGAAGTGTATGCTTCATCCGATTCTCCTGTTGCTCTCTCCAGTTCTATCATAAAAGTTTTCATGTCCAATAGTCCGTACTCTATGAAAAATAAAAATACCCGCCGCACAGCCATGCGGTTTATCCCGTGTCATCCGGACGACACAGAACCGTACTCATGGATTTCGATTGCCACTGCATGCCTGCATACAATCTGCTTATCAGTTCAATATAAAGGAATCCGAATCTTCTTACCAGACATCTAAGAGGAAAACCTCTTTGCAACACAAAGGTTGCGGCGTCCGGGTTTGGGATTTTCGTGCGGAGGGTATTCGTTATCATGTCACAACTGTCACAGCATCCAGCCTTGCTGCTCATACTTCTATATAGGTAGTCGCATTGGATATCTTTATCCTTGTATCCAGTTCCATCAACAGAGCTTCTCTGCTTTCAAGGATGCTTTCCGCCTTTCTGCGGACATTCAGAGGATCCACCACCCGAAGCAGATCCGGATTCTTCTGAGATTTGTCTTTGGCGGAAATTCCCGATCTCCGCCCATTATCCTGGTCCATATTTTCAGAGAGCGGCACCACTTTCTGTTCCTTTCCTTCTGCTTCTGCGGCTTCTCCGGCACTTTCCTGACTTCTTGCTCCTTCATCCGCATTGCGCAGTATAAATATTTTCCCTTTCTTCTGACGCGATGCGCTTTCTCTGCGGATAATGTCATTTTTCCTTCGCTGAGTTTCCTGCATCGTACGAAAATTTTCTTCCATCTGATGCACGAGCTTTCCCTCAAAATCTGTCAGTTCTCCGAATGGACCGCTGCCCCGCAGACGATTCCGCAGAGAAATCGCACAGGACACTGACATTCTTCCTCTTGAAGTATCCAGAAAGGTCTCCGCATTAGACATTGTAATCGCCTCATTCAGCGCATCATACCGTGTGATCAGATCCTGAATCTGCTGCAGAGCGCTCTGCGCCTGTGACGCAAATGCGGATTTCGTCATATGCTTCTCCAGCGTAACCGATGCTTTGGGCTTCATCAGATCCACAAATTGTGCCTTCTCCACCTTTCCCTTTATTTTTTTGATCAGCAGGTCCCGCTCATCCAGTGCCTGCACGACTGTAATCCTGCTTTCCATGTGCTCCTGCCTCCGTTTCCTGATTGATGAAACTATCATAATACAGGAAAACAGAATTGTCATTCAGTTACAAACTGATTGACAGACCGATCGACATAATATAAAATAAAACGTTTATCCTGTCTTGTAAAAAACAGATCGATAATTTATACTCTAAATATCAACACCATTTTCACCGGCAGACGTACCCTCGATGTACAAAAGGACACACGCAATCATCGATTATGGCTGATACTATACAGCCCGGAGGATTTTTGATGAAACAACTCACAACCGCCTTTTCAGGCAGCCTCACCGACCAGACAGTACTTTCCGAATATCCCAGGCCTTCCCTGGTGCGCAGCTCCTATCTGAATTTAAATGGACTATGGCAATACGCCATCACAAAAGAAGAAACAATTCCCCGGCAATTCGACGGTGAAATTCTGGTTCCATTTTCTCCGGAATGCGCCCTGTCACGGGTGATGCGCAAAGTATTGCCTGATGATTTTCTCTGGTATATGCGCACGCTTTCCATTCCCCGTCCCCAGCCCGGGAAACGTCTCCTGCTGCATTTCGGCGCTGTTGATCAGCATGCTGTGGTCTATATAAACAGAATACAGGCTGGTTCCCATCTGGGCGGCTATCTGCCTTTTACACTGGATATCACGGACTTTGTCCAGAGCGGCGATAATGAGCTTTTGTTAAAAGTAAAGGATGTCACAGACGGCTCCTGGCACAGCAGAGGCAAACAGTCCCTGCATCCCGGAGGCATGTTTTACACCGCCCAGAGCGGCATCTGGCAGACCGTATGGGCTGAACTGGTCCCTGAAAATTATGTGGAAAATATCTGTTATGTCCCGGATTATGACAACGGCCGTATCCACATTCAGGTGCGCACTGCAATTCCCGCAGAGCTGACCTGTACAATTATGGGTGACCGGAAAGAGCCCCTGGTGCTCACGGCCGCCACAAATGATGATTTTACCGTCATACTTCCGGATTTTCATCCCTGGACGCCCGAAGATCCTTTTTTATATCAGGTAAAAATCAAATCAGGAAACGACCTGGTTTCCAGCTATTTTGCAATGCGAAAATGCGACATTCAGACCGACTCTGAAGGAATACAGCGTTTCTTTTTAAATGATAAACCCTATTTCCAGGCCGGTGTGCTGGATCAGGGCTACTGGCCGGAAAGTCTTTATACCGCACCGTCCGATGAAGCGCTGATTTTTGACATCATGCGCATGAAGGAACTTGGCTTTAACATGCTGCGAAAACATGCAAAAATTGAACCCGAACGTTTTTACTATCACTGCGACCGTCTGGGTATGCTGGTCTGGCAGGATATGGTCAACGGCGGCCGCCCCTACAAACACTGGTTTGTCACCTATCTTGCAACCCTCATGAACTGGAAACACATTCCTTTTGATGACGGAGAAAAGCACAGAAAACTGCTCTCCCGCACAGAACCGGAAGGCCGGAAACAATTTTATGCAGAAATGGAAGAAACCATCGCCTTTCTGTTCAATCATCCCAGTATCGTAGTCTGGGTCCCTTTTAATGAAGGCTGGGGACAGTTCGATGCGATAAAAGCCGCCGATAAAATAAAAGAGCTGGATCCTTACCGCCTGGTGGATCACGCCAGCGGCTGGTATGATCAGGGCGGCGGCGACATTTCCAGCATCCATTACTATTTCTTCACCCTGGATTTTAAACCGGAGAAAAAAAGAGCACTGGCCCTGACCGAATTTGGCGGATACTCCCATTCGGTGCCCGGACACAGTGCATGTGATAAGGTTTACGGTTATAAAAAATTTAATTCCACCGGCGCGCTGACTGCCGGATATGCGGAATTGATGGAAAAAATCGTTGTTCCTGCCGTTAAAAAAGGAATCGGCGCCACCGTGTATACACAGGTTTCCGATATTGAAGAAGAAACGAACGGCATTTATACCTATGACCGCGCGGTCTGCAAACTGGATCCGGAAGTGGTCAGGAAGTGGAACCAGGTTATGAAGGATATTATAGCGCGATAAGGCAATCCCTTCAGAAATACGGTAGAAGTTCTCCGTTATGGGCGCAGAGAAAATTTTTGTGACTCCACGCCCTTTTTTTCATTGTACGACACATGAAAGATATTCCTAAATGGGTGTAGAGAAAATTTCATTACCTTCACGCCCAAAAAAATTAATAAAAATTGTATGCTGCCCTTAAAAACTGAATAAAATTGGGCGTCAGCATACAATTTTTTTCTCTACGCCCATACCTGTAATTCTAATTTCGGATGATATTTTTTCCCGCTCACAGGATTATAGCCCGCATTTCCGATCATCTTCCAATTCCTCCACATCCATCACACAAAACCCATTCTCCATCAGCATCCGCGCAAAGATCCCCTGTCCGCCAATTTTCGTTCCCGAAAACGTCCCGTCATAAATCTGTTTTACGCCGCAGCTGGGGCTTCTGGACTGCAAAATGACAAGATCGACATTTTCCACCCTGGCCTTTTCAAATGCGAGGGCCGCGCCGGTCCGGAATTCTCTGTCTACGCTGCGGCCATCCTTCATCATGACGATTCCGTTCACGATTTCGGACGGCGTTCTCGGCGTGGGCAGTCCGCCCAGCACCTCAGGGCACACGGAAATGACCTCATGCCCCTTTATGTAGTCCAAGACTTTTTCCTTCCGGTTATTGCCGCCGTTATATTTACAGTTTTCGCCGAGCAGACAGGCGCTGACCATGATTTTCAAAGTATTTTCCTCCTACTGGTTTCACAGAACTTCCCAGGCGGATAATAAGTCCTCCAAAATGCTATTGTTATGTGTCATTCTACAATCGGGTCCGGCCAGTAACACATGCTTGAACTAACCTGAGATTAAACAAATCATGCAAATCTGAGAAAATTTCAATTTTACATGCTCGAACTGATTAAAATGGACCCCATAAAGTGGACACGCACCAAACAGTATTTTCCATGCTTTTCGCTTAAGTTTTTGCGATTTCCATTTTGTGGACCCGATTTACCATGCTACTTATCCTTTAATAAAGTCTTTCCGCAAACGTAGACATGATTTTGCAAGGTCACTGCTGGTGTGATATATTTATCATACAAAGAAAGGCGGACCATACTTTATGGCAAAGAAAAAACCTTATACTGATGAACAAATCGCACGGATCAGCCAAAATCCTTACACCCATTCTGTTACGCCCAACAGAGTTTCTTTTACAGTAGAGTTCAAGAAGTTTTTTGCGGAACAGACAAAGATACCGGGAATGACTACGAAAAAAATCTTCCTTGCTGCTGGTTATGAGCCGGACTGGTTCAGCAAAGGCAGTCTGGATTCTATCCGATACGAAATTCTGAAGGAAGCCAGCTCACCGGAAGGATTTAAACCCACAAGAGGCTTATCAAGTGCCGAAAAAACTGCCTTGTTCGCACGAAAGGATCTTGCTAAGCAGAACACAGATGCATCCATGAAAGAACTTCAGGATCGTATCGTACACCTGGAACGTCAGATTGAATTTTTAAAAAAAATTTCACATATCCGAAATCAGGCGAAAAAGGATCAAATACCCTGACAGGAAACATCTTTGCAGCAATCCGGCAGGAAGTACGTTCCGGCTCCGGCTGCGAGGTCAAGGAATTATGTGAACTGGCCGGAGTATCCCGATCTGGTTACTACAGATGGCTCAATGCTGCTGATCATCGCAAAGAACAGGAAGAAAAAGATCTGGCTGATTTTGCGAAGATAAAGGAGGCATACGCCTTCCGGGGCTATGCAAAAGGCTATCGTGGGATCCGTATGAGACTGTTTCGCATGGGCGTCCGGATGAATCATAAAAAGATCCTGAGACTGATGCGAAAATACGGTCTGAGCTGCCCAATTCGCAAAGCGAATCCTTACCGTAGGATGGTCAAAGCGCTGAGAACGAACAGCATTGCAGAGAATCAAGTCCGGCGTGAATTCCGGAGCCATGGACCAAGGAAGATACT
>JAFUMV010000090.1 GCA_017482485.1 Lachnospiraceae bacterium | reverse complement strand
AAAATGCAGTCGATGGAGGAGATGGGAGCAGCATTGACAAGAATTGTTTTCCTGTCGTATTTCAGCTTCCGATTTTGGGCAGGTTCCCCTTCAAATACCTTAGGAAGCAAAGACTGTGCCTGCTGCGCAAAGTCTGGGTCAAAGGAGGAATTCAGGTGAAGTTTAAGAACACGGAGACGAAAAATCCGGATAAAAAGAGAAATTTTTTGTCAGAAACGCAGAAAATAAAAATAAAGAAACAGCTTCCTTATCAATTGCTGGTATGGCCAAGCATGATCTTTCTGATTATTTTTGCGTACATCCCCATTGCGGGCCTGGTAATTGCTTTTCAGGACTACTCCCTTTCCACGTCTTATTTCAACAATCCGTGGGCAGGGCTGAAGCATTTTAAAGCATTTTTGAATGACAGCACCTTCTGGACGTCATTTAAAAATACCATTCAGCTGAGCTTACTTCGCATGTTTTTTGTTTTCCCGATGCCGATTCTGCTGGCGCTGGTGATTAATGAGCTTCCCGGACTGAAATTTAAGAAGGTGGTGCAGACCTGCAGCTATTTCCCGCACTTTATGGCATATGTAGTTGTAGCTGCCCTGTGGAAGGATGTGCTCAGTACAAACGGCCTGATTAACAACCTTCTGATGGACCTTGGACTGTCCAGTGAACCGATCCGGTTCTGGACCGATCCGGATAAATTCAAGACCCTGGCGACGCTTGTGGATCTGTGGAAGGGAACCGGCTGGAGTGCGATTATCTATTTTGCGGCGATTACCGGAATCAACAGTGAGCTTTATGAGGCGGCAACGGTGGACGGAGCCGGCCGACTTGCCCGAATCAGGTACATAACACTTCCGGGAATTATGAACACGATTATCATTATGTTCATTTTGAGCATTGGCGGTCTGGTGTCCGGTAACCTGAATGTTTCAGTTTTGCTTGGAAATTCCTTCACCAAATCGGAATCATATATTATTGAATATTACACGCTGGAAATGGGACTTGGCACAATGCGATATTCCTTTGCGACAGCTGTCGGAATGTTCCAGTCCGTAATTTCAGTCGCACTGGTTCTGTTTGCAAATCATATGTCCAATAAATATCAGGAAGTTGGACTGTTCTGACGGGAGGGAGCAAAAAGCTTATGAAGCGAAAGCAAAATGGGATACGGTTATCAAGAGAAGATAAGATAGTAAACGCAGTATCTGTTCTTATTGCATTATTTGTTTTAATTGTAACCGTTTATCCGATTTATTACTGCGTGATTTATGCATTTTCAGATGGAATGGCTGCACAGGCGAAGCATATTTATTTCTGGCCGATACAGTTTACACTGTCCAACTTTCAGGCGGTTTTTGATGATGATCTTTTAGTGAACAGTCTGGTGATCAGCGTGCTGAGAACCGCGGTCTCGGTGGTGACAAGCGTTTTATTTACGGCATTTACCGCCTACGGACTGACCAGAAAGGAACTGAAGGGGCAGAAGATTTACTCGATGATCGCCATGTTCACCATGTACTTCGGCGGCGGCGTCATCCCGACCTATCTGCTTTATCAGAAAATGGGACTGCTCAATACCTTTGCGGTATATTTTGTTCCGGGATTATTGAGCGTTTACAATATGCTTCTGTTCATGGCTTTCTTCCGGGATCTTCCGGAATCCTTGGTGGAATCCGCAAAGCTGGACGGAGCAGGGGTGTTGACCATATTTGTCCGAATCGTTGTTCCGCTTTCCAAACCGATTTTTGCGACAATCAGCTTATTTGTCGGTGTAGGAGCCTGGAATGACTGGTATGCGGCAGCTTATTATATCAATGATCAGAAGCTGATGCCCATGTCCACAATTCTGATGCGTCTGGTCAGCGCTGCGAATGCGGCGGAAAAAGCGATGGAAGCAGCGACGGCATCCGGGGCAAATGTTCATATTTCCGGGCCTACTTCCACCTCCATCCAGTATGCGACCATGCTGGTGTCCATCGTTCCGGTCATGTGCGTATATCCCTTTGTACAGAAATATTTTGTAAAGGGAATTATGGTAGGAGCGGTTAAGGCATAAACAATGGAACCGGTACAAAAAGTCCGGGCCGAAATGGCCGGCCGGATGTTTTGTACCCCACATCAATCTGTTATCTGCCGGAACAGTTTATCCGGTTAGAATGATAAAGATAAAAGAAAGGGGAAAAAATTATGAAAAACAAAACTAACAAACTGCTGAGCGGTATCCTGGTTACAGCAATGCTGGCGACTGCAGGATGTGGCGCAGAGAGCACCGCAACTACAGAACCGGCTGCTGAGTCTAAAACTGAAACAACAGAGTCCGTTGCAGCAGAAACCACTGCAGTAGCTGAAGAAGATGGGTATGCGTTTGAGAAAAACACGGATCCGTCTACCGTTTCCATCTACATTGACAGCCCTGGAACACTGTGGGAATCCTGGGGTTCAGACCCGGTTTCACAGCGGGTTACGGAGCAGACCGGAATTTCCTTTGAGTGTGTGGCTCCCGTGACAGATGACGATACCAAACTGACACTGCTGATCTCCTCCGACGACCTGCCGGATATTGTGACTGCAGGCGCAAGCGATCCCGCATGGGAAAGCATGGTATCCAATGGAATGCTGGCAGACCTGGAAGAGCTGGCTGCAGAGTATGCGCCCAAGCTTCTTACTGAGCTGGTAGATGATGAAGTCTGGGAGTTCTGCCGTGAGGAAGACGGCAAGGTTTACTCTCTGGTAAGCTGCTACAATACATCTGAAACTCTTGAGTGGCTGGAAGAGCATAACTACCTGATCGCTACCAATCAGCCTGTTGTTCTGATCCGTCAGGACTACTATGAAGAAATCGGAAGCCCCGAGATCACATCCGCAGAAGAATTTATGGCGGCATGCGAGCAGATTAAGGAAAAGCATCCCGATACCATTCCTTTCTACTCCGGCGGTCTGACCACCTCCGGCCCCAGCTATCTGCGTTATCTGTTCGGTGTAGGTTCCTATTATGTTGCTGAAGACGGTACTGTTTCCATGTCCTACCGCAATCCGGAATATCTGGAAATGTACAAATGGGTTAACCAGATGGTGCAGAAGGGCCTGATGACAGAAGACAGTTTTGTAGACGGCAGTGAAGAAAAGAACAGCAAATCTCTGGCTGGTGAAGTTGCATCCTACGTATGGACCATCGGTGAAACAGGAAAGGTTCCTGCTGATAACCCGGATACATTCTATTATCCGATGAAACCCTGGGACAGCTATGAACAGGTTCGTACCAATACCGGATATCTGCGTTTTGCAATCTCTGCAAAATCCGAAAATAAGGACGCTGCAATCCGCTGGTTTGAGTTTGCAAACTCTGAACAGGGCGCAAGAACAATCTGCTGGGGTATCGAAGGCGAAGAAGGCGCTGAATGGTCCGGCGATGTTGTAAACGGCCCTCACTCCTACACAGATGAAAACGGAAAAGTTACCTATTATCAGGGCTTCCAGGAAGCAAGAAACAACGACTGGGACGCTGTTGAAAAACAGAGCGGCCTTGGCTTCTATCAGTCCTACTGCCTGACCAACAACATCTACAACATGACAGGTGAAGTGATGGAAAGCGAACTCATGACTGAGATGAACGAATGGTACAGCGATAAGATCACCTACAATAACGGTTTTGTATTCAACATTCCCGCAGGAAGCGACGAATACGTTACTTACCAGACAATCAACTCTCTGATCACAGAGTACAATGTTAAATGGGCATTTGCTGCAGATGAAGCAGAACTGGAAAGCCTGTATAACGAATTCCTTGAGAAGGTTGAAGCAGCTGGCGAAGCTAAGCTGAACGAGTGGTATACAGCAGCTTATAACGAAAATACCAAATAAAGATTTGGGCCGGGAAGCTATTTCTTCGGCAGAAAATAGACCGGGCGGCAGGTTTTCCTGCCGCCCGATCTGGTTTTGAATAGTAAAAAAGTTGACTGTTATTGCTAAATGCGATAAAATAATATCAGACACATCAGAAGAACAGGTTCCCGCTAACACAACATGAAAAAGAAAAGAGGGATGCATATGAAGGGACCTATGATTATCTTTTTGGTAGCAGTTTTTCTTTTGGCAATTGTGGCTTATCTGGCACAGGACACCGAGCCGGACAAGCGCCTGGGGAGTAAGGCATATCACATGCTCTTACTTGGTCTGATGCGTCTGGATATCGCTCTTGCCTACGGCGTGCGCTATGTACAGCTGGGATTGGAATATATTTTTAAGGGATATCATATTCACGGGCTGGATGCCGCCATTACCGAGAAGCAACGGCGTATGCAGGAATACCGTAAGAGTAACTTAAGCGATATGGATTATGTGGGAAGATCCTGTTATAACAGGAAAATTTTAGAATAGTATATTATTTATATGGAAGAAACAGGGGGCGTGTGAAAAAATGTGAAAACATTTTTTCACACGTCCCTTTTTTTATGCAGACATGTAGATTTCCCCTAAAAAAGCGAATAATCCCCCTTACCCCATAAGTTTGACGGAATCATAACTTATGCAGCTGCCTTGCTTTT
>JAFUMV010000089.1 GCA_017482485.1 Lachnospiraceae bacterium | reverse complement strand
CTAAAACACGCTGCTTCGGGGCATTTTAGAAGGAAAAAACTGTATATACTCCGGACTGCAGTATGAACCCTATCTTTTTTTAGAAAATCCACACTTTCTTTAGAATACTTTATTTCCATTTTAGAGTTCCGACACAATTTGAACAAATTTAGGGAATAAAATACCATTAAATCAAAAAAACAACAGTTCAGCAGACAGAACTGTGAAACACACAGGAGGTATTAGTATCATGGCAGACCAGAGCACACTCGACAAAATTGCAAAGGCAAAACAAAAAAAGAAAACCGCAAACATCATTAAATTGATGGAATCCAGGCATGCAGATTCACAGACTCTCTGCTGTGGACTGGAAGCGCTGGCAGAAATTGCGGATGAAGCATCCGTTAACTTTATCACTCATTATCTGGACAATCCCGATCCGGCGGTCAGAATTGCAGCCTGCAAGGCAGGAATCGGCATCGGAACCGATTATATGAAGACGAGAGTTCGTTATCAGCTTTCTGCAGAACAGGATCCCCCGACGAAAAAGGCCATCCAGGATGCGTTCAACGCAAAATATAACTAAGCCAATCTCATATTTTTTCTCTCCTTTATTCGGACGTCGCATATCGGCGTCCTTTTTGCATGTTTACAGACAACCTTACCGGGTGCCCTCAGTGTACAAAGGGACACACGCCCCTTGTACACTGAGGGTAACAAAAGAGAAGATAAACAGAATTACCAAAGCAACATCTGACATTCCGGACTATCTTTGGCCATTTTCCGATTTACCCTTTTTTGAAAAACTGCTATGATATTTTATTGTACAACAGTGCAGGTTTACAACTGTCGAACTGCCAATGTAAACCCGCGCCGGACTGACAAAGACATATGTGTTCTTTGATCAATCGACATACTCAAGATATCATACGGAGGCCTTCCATGCATCGTCACAAATTTTTTCTCACCCACGGCCCCGGCAATCTGTATCAGTTCTGCCGCTGGCTTTTACTTTCCACGATATCCGGCCTGGTTATCGGTTTTATCAGCGTGCTTTTCAATTTCGGCATGAAATATGCGGATACCTTCCGCGCGCAGCATAAGGAGATGATTCTTTTGCTGCCTCTGGCGGGCGTTATCATCGTCTTATTATACCGCCTTTTTAAATATGAAAATAATACCGGCACCGATACGGTAATTGAAAGCATTCAGCATAAAAGTTATGTTCCGCTGAGAATGGCACCGCTCATTTTTGTTTCCACCATTCTCACCGTTCTGTGCGGCGGTTCAGTCGGCAGAGAGGGAGCGGCGGTTCAGATCGGCGGCAGCATCGGAGAGCAAATCGGTGAACGTTTCAAATTCAATGAAAAAGATAAAAGAATTCTGCTGATGTCGGGTGTCAGCGCCGCATTTTCCGCTCTGTTTGGCACGCCCATGGCGGCTGCTTTTCTTCCTTTGGAAATGGCAAATGTGGGAATCATGTATTACCCCGCTCTTGTGCCCTGCATCTGGTCCGCATTGATTGCGCGCATGCTGGCTCAATTCATGAATGCACCCGCTGAGCAGCTGATCGTATCACAGGACGTAGAGCTGACGCTGACTTTCTCTCTGCAGATCGTACTGCTGGCCTGCCTCTGCGCAATTATCAGCATGCTGTTCTGCGGCGCCTTACATACCGCCAAGCAGCTGTATCAGAAATATTTCAAAAACACTTATTTACGTATTATTGTGGGCGGTCTTATCATCATCGCACTGACTTTCATTTTTCAGACCACAGATTATCTTGGCCCAGGCATGCATATCATCGAGGAATTTCTGGCAGGCCATGTGATTCCTGCTGCTTTCCTGCTCAAGATTCTTTTCACAGCAGTCACCATCGGAGCAGGATTTAAAGGCGGTGAAATTGTTCCTTCCTTTTTCACCGGAGCAGCTTTCGGCGCTCTCTTCGGCTCTGTCCTTGGACTCAATATCCCGCTGTGCGCAGCCATCGGCATGGCCGCTGTTTTCTGCGGCGTGACAAACTGTCCGATCACGGCACTGCTGATCAGTTTCGAACTGTTCGGCTTCGACCACGCTTACTGCTACTTAATCGCAGTCGCTGTCAGCTACATGCTTTCCGGCTATTACAGCCTGTACCATTCCCAGAGCATTATCCTTCCAAAAACGGAGGATTCCGAACTGCACTGATTCGCACCGACCGTGTTGTACCCAATTGGTTTTCTTCCTTTTTACTGTGGAAAATATCAAAAACATAATATAGAAAAAACTAAATTTTTGAGCTTCTGCATATTCCTGTGGAAGCTCTTTTGTGATATACTATTTGGCAACAGCCCGTCATCAGACAAGACAGGTGTATACATGTATAAAAAGTGCGGCACTCCCAGTATGGAAGCCGCTCAGAATACCGAAAGGAGCATTTACAAAATGGGAAAGCAGAATCTGACCCTGATGACTGATCTTTATGAGTTGACCATGATGCAGGGTTATTTTAAAAACAAGGATCGAAATGAAACTGTTATTTTCGATGCCTTTTACCGCAACAATCCGATGAACTCCGGCTACGCGATCTGCGCAGGTTTGGATCAGGTCATCGACTATATCAAAAACCTTCATTTTTCAACAGAAGACATCGAGTATTTAAGAGGCCTCGGTATTTTCGAAGAGGACTTTCTTGCATATTTAAAGGATTTCAAATTCTCCGGTGATATCTATGCCATTCCGGAAGGCAGTGTCATGTTTCCCAGAGAGCCCATGGTGAAAGTCATTGCCCCCATCATGGAGGCGCAGCTGGTGGAAACTGCCATCTTAAATATTGTGAATCACCAGAGTCTGATCGCTACCAAGACCTCCAGAGTCTGCTATGCAGCCCGCGGAGACGGCATTATGGAATTCGGTCTGCGCCGCGCCCAGGGTCCTGATGCAGGTACCTACGGTGCAAGAGCTGCCATGATCGGCGGCTGTGTGGGCACCAGCAACGTGCTGGCAGGCAGACTTTTCGACGTTCCCGTCATGGGCACTCATGCGCACAGCTGGATCATGAGTTTCCCGGACGAATACACCGCATTCAAGACCTATGCGAACATGTACCCTTCCGCATGCACCCTGCTTGTGGATACCTATGATACTTTGAAATCCGGTATTCCAAACGCCATCCGCGTTTTCACCGAGATGCGCAACAGCGGCATTCCGCTGACCAAATACGGTATCCGCTTAGACAGCGGCGACCTGGCTTACCTTTCCAAGAAAGCGCGCAAGATGCTGGATGAAGCCGGCTTCCCGGATGCAGTGATCGCAGCTTCCAACGATCTGGATGAGAATCTGATTGACAGCTTAAAAGTGCAGGGTGCCAAAATCACATCCTGGGGCGTAGGAACACACCTGATCACCAGTAAGGACTGGCCTTCCTTCGGCGGTGTATATAAGCTGGCGGCCATCGCTGATCCTAAAACGGGTGAATTCATTCCCAAGATCAAGCTTTCCGAAAATTCCGAAAAGGTGACGAACCCCGGCGACAAGACCATATATCGTATTTATGAGGCGGAAACCGGCAAGATCAAGGCTGATCTGATCTGTCTGGTAGGTGAAGAATTTGATGAAAACGAGCCTCTCATCCTCTTCGATCCCAATGAGCCCTGGAAGAAAACCAAGCTGGAGCCCGGCGAATACCGCATGCGTGAGATGATGGTTCCCGTCTTTAAAAACGGCGAATGCGTTTACACCTCACCGAAGGTAATGGATATCAGAGAATACTGCTCCGCCGAGCTGGATACACTCTGGGACGAAACAAGACGTCTGGTGAACCCTCACAACGTATATGTAGACCTTTCTCAGAAGCTGTATGATATGAAAATTAAACTGCTTAATGAGATGAACAGAATTTAATTTCCGCTGACCAAAACCCCGCAGCCTTCGTGTGATGCTGCGGGGTCTTTTATTCATGGGGCCGTGCGGCATCAGTCACCCGCGGGAAGGCACCGTACGGACCAGCCGTGCGGCATCAGCCGCCCGCGGGGTATATAGCGAAAAAATTCTTTCAAATACCCCGTTTTGTGCTGAATTTCTATGATAATTGCTTCCAAACGGGCATATAGATCAAAAAGCATCTGGCTGTACCCCACAAATCAGCAAAAAGCGGGGCGCCAACATCATTTTTTTCCTATATACCCTGCCAAGCACGAAAAACTGAATTCTAACGGGTCGGACGGGGTATTTCGGAACCTTTTTTCTCCATATGCCCTTCATGCCCGTTTATAGCCGGATCACATACATCATTTTTCTCCGCGAAGCGGCTTTATTGCTTTATCGTTAAAACTTCACTGCTCCATCTGCCGTCCCAGAAATCCGGCTGCGGACTGGATCAGCTTCTGCTCCACATCCCCCATGGTATTTTTGAGCTCATTATTTGCAAGGACCACCGCGCCGATCACATCACCCTCGCAGATGATGGGCCAGATGGCCTCATTCGCCACTTCGTCCATACCTTCCGCCGCCACCCGAATAAAGTTCTTGTCTCCGCGGGTCGCCATCACACTTTCCCGATTCTCTATTTTTTCCTCCAGTTCTTTGCTGATGGCCTTTCCCATCATCTGCTTGCAGCCTCCGGCCGCCGCAATGAACTGATCCCGGTCCGCAATCAGCGCCGCGTGACCGGAAACCTGGGCCAGGCTTTCCGCATACTGGCGGGCGAAGGTGCTCATTTCCCCAATGGGCGAATATTTTTTCAAAATGATCTCGCCCTCCCGGTCGGTAAAAATTTCCAGCGGGTCCGCCTCCCGGATGCGCAGGGTACGGCGGATTTCCTTGGGGATCACGATGCGGCCGAGATCATCTATTCTACGGACAATACCTGTTGCTTTCATAATATATAATAATCTCCTTGCTTTACAGATTTGTGATGTTAGTATCTGTAAAACAAGGAGATTTATGCGGTTTAAAAATATAATTCTAATGTATTTGCTACGTATTCGCCGAGTATTCTGTTGGCTTCTGCAGTAAAGTGGCAATAATCCCCGTAATACGAACTATCCCACTCCTTTGTAATTGCGAAAAGGTCGTTGATTTCTATGTTGTTTTTAATCATAACTCCTTTTGCTATGTCATTATATCGCTCAATATCAGAATTTGTTCTATCGTTTAATGCTTTTTGCCCATTCGGATTCATTGTAGTGGTAGTTGCAAATATTTTTTTTGCATTGGGAAATAGCACCGATATCATGTCGATAATAATCTGCAAATTCTTTTTGTATTCATCTTCGCTTGTAAGCGGAAACTCTCCACCACACCAACGCGCTACATCCCAATGCCCACAATTAAACTGCACAATATCAACACAGGTTCGGTCACTGAACATATTCGCCCAACCATTAAGGCAGGTTATAACGTATTGCGTGTTGCGACAATTTTCGGGAACGAAGAAAACCTCTGCCATATTAGAGAGTGCTTCACGCGTTGCATCACAATAACCCAAGCGAATTGAGTCTCCAATTAAAAAAATATTCTTTTTGATATCGCTACAGATAAACTGTTTACTTGCATTGCCATCCTCTATATGTACCATAGATTTTTCTCCTTATTATTTTGTTGTAAATAATATAATAAACTTTTATATAAATATCAACTAAAAAGTAATTTGCTTTTCCCTTTCTGCCACACCATGTATCGCAAGGCAAAACCTATCGAAAAGCTGGTATTCATGTAGGTTGCGACAGCTTTTGTCCTAATATGACACATTCCTCTATTCTTCGAACAATTCCTGTTGCTTTCATATAAAAAATTCCTCCATTTACTTTACTATCCATTTCTGAATCTAGTATTTGTAAACAAAGGAATTTTATACTTAATCTCTTTTCATATGCAAAGCACTTCTAATATAGCTATTGAAGTGAATGTTCACATTTGGTAATCGGAATCCACAGTTCAATATAGCGTGAAGTGTTTATCTCCGTATCTCCATGCTTATAGAACCAATGGTATACCGATATTTCCGGGGCATCTGCCAACTCATAGTTTGAAGAAGGCAGCCATTCACTGACCGCTTTTATTATACCCTGTATCACAATCATGAGACAGCCCTTTTAAAATATATTGATTCGTACGGGTAGATACATAAAAATCACATTCCTGGTCCATTCGCTCTGCCGGAGTACCAGTAAATCTTCTTTTATAACCGGTGAAGATCATTTCGGGTTTCTTTTCAACTCTGTAATTCATAACATTACCGCCTTCCAATGAAAACTTCAGTACAAGACGTGAAAAGGACTTTAGCTTACTACCATTTTTTCGAGCCTGCGACGGTAATATGCCATGAAATTTCTGGAACGCTTTTGCAAAGCTATCCGGACTTTCATAGCCATATTTCATCGCCACATCAATTATCTTTGCATCGCTTACGGCATGTTCTGCGCCGGCCAGAGACAGTCTCCGATTCCGAACGCACTCACCAACAGTGAATCCCGTAAGAATACTGAACACACGCTGAAAGTGATAACTTGATGAAAAGCATTGTGCTGCCGCCACATCGTAATCAATTGTTTCTGTCAGATTATCTTCGATATAGTTGATGGCCTTTTGTAATCCAACGACCCAGTCCATAATACTCGTGCGGCACTCCAGAAGATATTCAAGAAAACCCCGAAGCCGACGCTCCGGGGTTTTGTAAGCTGCAAGCCACTTTTTTCATTTCATCAGTTCTTCCGTCAATCTCAGAATCTCCGGCGCAATCCTTTCCCGCTCTTTTTTCAGAGTTCTGATAAAAATCGGATATGCCAGGCTGACCAAAACGATGCCGGCCAGGCCCACGATGACGCCCGGAACAAACATTGCGCCCGCCCAGACCATGCAGCAGCACATGCCGATGCCTAAAAGCATCGTGCCGATTACGCCCAGCCCGATGGAAGCCATGGTGGCTTTCTGGGTGGCGCTGCGATCCAGCCGGCGCAGCTGCTCCATTTTGTTTTCTTCCTGAGGCATGTATTTTTTGCGGATATTTTTGATTTCCTCCTGCTGCTTTGCTGAATAGGTATAGCTGAAAACTTCTTTTTCTTCCTTCTGATTCTCCATATCGGTTACTCCCTGGATTTTTTCATTCTCTGTATAGGTATAGGGCGCGGATCCTCCCTTTAATTTTTCCGGATTCGCACGGTGAAAGTGGTTCCCTGTCCAACCACACTCTCCACGCCGATCTCTCCGCGCATGATGTCCACCACGCGCTTGACAAGGGCCAGCCCCAGACCGTTGCCCTGGGCTGCACGGGACGTGTCTCCCTGATAAAATTTTTCAAAAATATGGGCGCCCACCTCCGGCGACATGCCGCAGCCGGTGTCGCTGACTTTGACGATGGCGTGATGCGGTGTGGCCGTGAGGCTGACCGAAACCGTGCCGCCTTCCGGCGTAAACTTAAAAGCGTTTGAAAAAAGGTTGTTCCACACCAGCGCAAGAAGCTCGCTGTCGGCTCTGACTGTCACATTTTCTGCAATGTCCGTCTCGATTTCGATTCCCGCTTTTTCCCATGTATTCTCATACTGCAGCAGGCATTCACACAGCTGCTCGCCCAGATCAAATTCCTCGGTTTTCGGAAAAATCTGCTGATTTTCCAGGCGGTTTAGCTTTAAGATGTTGGTCATCATATCCGCCATGCGGCGGGAGCCATCTGTGACGCCTTTCGCGTATTCCAGGCGTTCCTCTTCCGAAAGACCGGGCTGCTGCAGCAGGGTGCCGTAATTTTGCATTACGGAAAGAGGCGTCTTCATTTCATGGGACACATTGGCGATGAAATCGGTCCGAAGCGTCTCCACACCGGAAAGCTCCTCCGCCATTTTGTTGAAGCACTCGATGATCTCGTTGAATTTATCCTCCGTGCCGAACCGGCTCGGAGGCTGAATGCGCACGCTGAAATCGCCCTGAGTAATTTTCTCCGCCGCCTGGGTGATTCGCTTTACAGGGCGCTCCACCGTCAGCTTTCGTCTGACTGCATCGAAAATGCTGAACAGAACACTTAAAAGAATCGCATTGCCGAAGGTGATTTTGGCAGCCGCGCTGACCGTTTCATTGGTCAGCGTCAGGTTCATCGTTTCTACCAGCGTGGAAACGAAC
This sequence comes from Lachnospiraceae bacterium, assembly GCA_017482485.1. Lineage (GTDB taxonomy): Bacteria > Bacillota > Clostridia > Lachnospirales > Lachnospiraceae > Gallintestinimicrobium. The sequence continues at coordinate 21,144 of JAFUMV010000089.1, read as the reverse complement.
AGCATGATGCAGCAGGTGATGACGAACGCGATCAGCAAAAAGAAAACGATGAAATGATTCACGGCCCTCAGCACATTTCTGAACCGGTTCTCTTTTTTCACTTTATCACCGCCTTATATCCAAGCCCGTGTACGGTCACGATCTGAAAATCATCACAATCCGACAGCTTGCTGCGCAGCTTTGTCATGTAAACATCCACGGCCCGCGGCGCGGTGTCGGTGTCCGCGTCCCAGAATTCATCCATCAGCTGAGATCTTGTGAATGTTTTTTTCGGATAGGATAAAAGCTTGTAAAGGATGGAAAATTCCCGGTTGGTCAGCGAAATTTCCTCATCGCCCAGGTAAGCAGTGTGCTCATCGGCATCCATCACGAAGCTGCCGATCTCCAGTTTTTTACTCGATGCAATTTTTGCCCGGCGCAGAAGGGCTCCGATGCGCAGAAACAGCTCGTCGAGATCAATAGGCTTTACCATGTAATCGTCCACGCCGATGCGGAAGCCTCTCTGCTTGGAGGCGATATCATCCCGGGCCGTCATGAAGAGAATCGGAATATTATCATTCTGTTCCCGCACATTTTTGGCAAATTCAAATCCATCCGTTCCCGGCATCATGACGTCCGATACGATGAGATCGAACATATCGGCATAAAGGGCGTCATAAGCATCGTTGGCGTTCAGACAGCCCACCGCCTCATAGCCGCTGTGATTTAAAAAGGAACAGACGGTTTTATTCAGTTCTTTATCATCTTCCACCACTAATATCTTAAACATCAAAATCCCTCCACGGATCGCATGCGCATTCATCGCAGCGCTTCATTTATTATACAAAATAACATCGAATTGTTAAAGTTTTGTTTCTGTTTTTTCTTTTTTACAGCATAGGAGCAAAAATTCTCACCGCCGCCCGGATGAAACGCTGCAGCAGACTGGTTTTGAGCATATCGGGTGTGATTTCCATGCATTTTGTGAGGGTATCTTCCATATCCGCTTTCAGACTGCTGATGGCTTCTCACCGATACATCCACACACCGTTTTCGAAATGATGCACAAGGCTTCTGTAATCCAGGTTGATGGTGCCGATCATCGCATATTCATCGTCCACCAGATAGCTTTTGGCATGGAGAAATCCGGGCACATATTCGTAGATTTTCACGCCCGCCGCCATCAGCCTCGGATAAAAGCTCTGGGTCATCCAGAAAATCAGTTTTTTATCCGGAACATGGGGAACCATGATTCTGACGTCAACGCCCCGCAGTGCGGCATTCTCCAGATCGGTGCACAGGTCATTGTCGATGATCAGATAAGGCGAGGTCATATATGCATATCGGGTCGCGCTGCCCAGCATGTTCTGAATCACGCTTTTTCCGACACGTCTGTCATAGATCGGATGTGGGCCGTCACCGAAGGGGATGAGATAGCCCGGCTCAGAAAGATTGGGCTTGTGCGGATACAGATCGGTCCTCTCTGTCGGCATTTTTCTGACATTGATTCCGAAATCCACCATGAAAAGCCTGGTCAGCTCCCACACCGCTTCTCCCTCCAGTCGGATGGCCGTGTCCTTCCAGTGACCGAATTTTTCCACTTCATTGATATACTCGTCCGCCAGGTTCACGCCGCCGGTATAGCCGATTTTCCCGTCGATGACCGTGATCTTGCGGTGGCTGCGGTTGTTGAATTCGCTGTCCGCGTTGCCCTTCAGCCTGGAAAAGGGCGCCGCTTCAATCCCGTATTTGCGAAGCGTTCTGCTGTAATCGCCGGGCAGGGTGGTCATACATCCGATGTCGTCATAAAGCACCCGGACTTCCACGCCTGCGGCAGCCTTTTTCTTCAGAATCTCCAGAATGGAATTCCAGAATTTTCCCTCTTCGATAATGAAATATTCCATATAGATAAATTTCTCGGCAGCTTCCAGATCTGTCAACAGCTGCGCGAACATCTTCTCCCCCAGCGGGAAGTATTGCTGTTTTGTGTTGGTAAACAAATGGCATTCTGCAATATTGGTCAGCATTCTGGCCTGGGCCGCTGCCGCCGGATTTTCCGTGCGCAGCTGTTCAAACAGGCTGCTGTCATCCTGCCTGTAACCGTGACTTTTCAGGGTATTGAGCCGCCTCACATACTTTCTCTGAAGCTTTCTTGAATAAAACATGAAGTAAAGCATAAACCCGGCAACCGGCACAATCAGAACAAATAAAAGCCAGGGAACTTTATAATCGGGATTGTCGTCAGAGGCGATAATGCGGATGACACAGAAGATTTCCGTGGCATAGGCCGCCAGATAAAAATACGGCACATAATAACACAGCGCCACCAGAATGCCTATAACCGCCAGCACCTCCAGCACGGTGATGCATATGGCGAGAATATATCTCACCGGAATGTAATTGACTTCCCGCTCTACGGTTTCCTGATTCACATCATAACGTATCGTTTTTTTCATCTCACACCTCTGCATAACCACAACAGCGGGATGCCGCCTGGCATCCCGCCTGTTACTCACTGTTTTTTCATGATTTCATCGCTGAGCGCAATGATTTTGTCCGCATATTTTTTGCGGCGCGCGCTGAGAATTCCCTTGTATGCGGGATAGTTGATGATGGCCATGATCATGCCGATCACCCCGATCACGATGCCGGGCGTCATGGGCTTTTCCACGCCGATGGTGGAGCCGATATCAGTCATCACCAGGCTCATGCCGCCGCCCATGATGATGGCGCTGATGCTGCCGAAAACATATGCAAAAATGTTTGCCGGTCTCTTCACTTTGGAATCCAGCTCCTTTAAGGCGTCGAGCTGTGTATGTCCTTTTTCTGTGTACTGGGTGCGGATCTTCTGCACGAGGAAGTCCTGATCGTTTCTGTCCATTGCGGTTACCTCTTTCTCTTTGACTTGATAACTGCATTTTATCCGCCGGTTGTTGTTAAAGTTTTTGAGAAATGTTTCTGAAATATTAATTTTTATTTTTTTCGTCCCGTATCGCCTCATAGACAGGTCGATTTTCCCTGTCGGGCTTTACGATGAAAATCCGGATCGCCAGAAGCGAAATGGCTCCCATCAGAAGAACGGTCGCCCGATAGGGCAGCACCTCACCCAGCGCGCCGGCAAAAAACTGGAAAAAGATCCCTCCTGCGGCGAAGAACACATGAAACACCGCGTTCACTCTGGCCCGGATGTTTCCCGCAGATAGGACTGCACGGCTGTTTCCCGCAGGGTGGCGCTCATGGTGCCAAGGCCGCCGCACAGAAAGCGGTTTATGAGCATCAGCGGATAGGGCACAAAAAGCAACAGCATATCCGCCAGCTGATAAAAGATGTAAACGAATTTCGTGATTCCGTACCGCTTTTTCGCCGGTATTTCGATGCGGTACTGCAGCGCTCCGCTGAGCACCCTTCCGATCATTTCCGCACTTTTTAAGAATCCCAGCATGGTCACGGTCAGGCCCGGCTGTGTCTGATAAAAAGCCTGAATCGCGATGGCGGTTCCTTCGGAAACGCCCTGGGTGACAGACATGTAGGTATAGATATTGCGGATGCCTTTTTCTTTTTTTAAATAGGAAAATCCCTCACGGACATCCGCTTTGTACTGTTTGAAGAAGTAGCTGTCTTTTTGGCTCTTTGCATCTGCGCAGCCGGCTTTGCTCTCCGGCCGGTGTTCTTCGATCATGCTCTCGATGACAACAGACAGCATCGTGAGCGCCGCCACCAGAAAAAACAGGTTCTGCATGCTCACCTTTTCATAAAGAAAAGTGGCTGCCGGAGACATCACGATGATGATCATGGGATAAATGGTTCCACTGACCGCATACCCTTTTTGTTCAAAGCCTGCGGGAATCAGCTCCGGATACCAGGCCCCGTAGGCCAGCCGGTAAAATACCGAAATAGTTCCCACCGCCAGCGTCATTGCCAGATACAGGCCATACTGAAATTCATGGTTCAAAATCCAGATTCCCATGAATGCATAAACCAGCACCAGCAGAAGATCCAGGCCCACAATCCAGCGTTTTTTACTGCCCTTATCGATCAGCGGCGCTGCCAGCACGGAAGGTATTTCCTATAGCGTGAAAAAGCGCCGCGCGGTCTCCTGCGCGGCGCAAATCAAGCTCAAACTTTCAAATTAATAGTGCAAGCCAAAATTCAGTTCATAATAGTTTCCTGCGGCATCCCGATAAGCATAAGCCTTGCCGTTCTCATCCTTCAATTCGTCGGGCATGTACTGGTCCTTGTCGTAGCCGGGCACATCGTTTCTGCTGATGCAGACGCCGTCTGCATTGACTGCCAGCACTTCATCGCCTCGGGGCAGGGTGATGGGCAGCTTGCCCACGGGTGAAAATCTTCCGAAAATCACATCCAGTGTTGCGGAGGTGTAGGTGTCATAGCCTGCGGTCAGGGCATCAACGAAAGGTTCCACGTTGCCCAGCTGCCATGCCAGCGTGAAGTTCACGTTGGCAATGACTTTGCCGCCCTTTGCATGAACTGCTGCCGCAATTTCAGCGATGCGGCCTGCGCCGGCAAGCGTTGTTTCCAGATGTGTTTCTTCCACGGGGCAGCCCTTTTCATTCACGTTGCAGACGGTTTTGCCATCGCAGATATCCAGTTCCAGATATCCGGGAGTGGCGCTGAAATAGTCGCCGGAGGAAGGGGAAATCATCAGAATCGCATAATCCGCCTCCCCGGGATCTTCGGTCAGATCCAGATGTTTTAACAGATTTCTCAGCGCTTCTGTGTTCTTTATTCCGGCTTCTCCTTTTTTGTTGAAAGCTTCCGCGTAAACCTTTTTGCCTGCCAGTTTATCCGCGGTCAAAGGCAGCACGCCGTCGTTTTTCAGCAGGGTGACGCTCTTTTGGTGGGCGTCCATGGCATTTTCCCAATCCTGCTTTGTCACCGCTGCGGCAACCGCTTTTTCCGGATTGCGGTAGGGATCTTCAAACATCCCAAGCTCAAACATCTCTGTCAGCGTACGGCCAACCGCACGGTTGATGGATTCATCTGTCAGAATCAGCTCTTCTTTTGCAAATCCTTCCGGTATGGGGTGCGTTTCGTAATAATCGTTTTTGCCGCGGTTATACGCCTCCATGCCGTATTCATGGTCGAAAAGACCACTGATCACATCCACGCCCGCATTGGTCACCGCAAAGCCGATGCGCTCGGGCTCATCCAGCATTTCCACGCCCCATTTCATGTTGTGGACAATGCCGGTGTCGGAATTGATATAGCCCTTAAAGCCCATCTGCTTGCGAAGCAGGCCATCGATAAAGGGCTTGTTATAAGCGAATCCGTAGGGCTTCATCTCCATGGGCTGTCCGTTTAAATCGGTCTGAGGCTCACTCTTTTCCTTTGCGGGCTTCGCATAATAAGGCATAATGGAAGCGGCGTTGTAATCCACTGCCACCTGGAAGGCGGGCAGATGATATTTCTGCAGACTGCCCTCGGTCTGGTATACGTTCCACTGGCCTGCCGCATAGTGAGGGTCGAAGCCGTTTTCGCGGGCGCCGCCGCCGGGGAAGTGCTTCACGGTCATGGCAACGCCGTCTTTGGTCACGCCGTCTTTGCTGCCCTGAATGCGGGGAATCAGATGCTTAAAAATTTCGGAAACCAGAGCAGGATCTTCGCCAAAGGTGCCGTAGGTGCGCTGCCAGCGGGGATCTGTCATGACATCGGCCATATACATATAGCCTTTGCGCAGGCCTGCGGCATTCCAGCTGCGGCGTACCGCGTCCGCAAACCGATCCACGATTTCCATACTGTCTCCCCTGACCGCCGCTGCGATGCCCATGGTGCCCGGCCAGGTTGCGAAAACACCCATGGCATCGTTCATGCCGAACACCGCCTCGCCGTTTTCATTCCGGGAATTGGAAGCCACGCTGACAGGAACAAAATGCTCGCATTCCTCCGCCACTGCCTGCAGCTGGTTTAAATAATCCGCCATATCATCGGGAGTGGGATTTGCGCGCAGAATGAGATGACGGGCAAACCATTCTTTTAACAGCACGGAGGTACCGGGCAGATACTGATCGCCGAAAATGGTCTTGCCGCGAAATTCCCCTTCATCCAGGGTGCCGGATTCGTCCAGCCTGATATCCTTGGGATCGATGGGGTTCATGGGTCCCTTGGGCGCAGGGTATTTGCCCATACGCCAGTCGGAGATGAAAAGCTGTCCCACCTTTTCTTGCGTGGTAAGAGTTTCCACGTATGCTGCCGCACGCTCCCCGGCAGGCAGACGCCAGTCATTGACTTTTGTCACTTCTCCGGTACCATCGATATCCTTAAAATACAGACCGTCTTTTTCAATCACCTTACGGCTCACTGTACTGATGGACGGACCGCCCGGATTTGAAAAAATTTTAAGGTTATCACTCGCTTTTACAGCCATGGCTGTTTCCTCCTGCTTTATTTTTCAATCTTATTCAATGCTGCATTGAATGCCAGCATCTGTTCTTTGCTCAAAGGCTCTGCTCCCATGGGTCCCATCATGGACATCAGACGCTTGATTGTAAATCCCGCCATAAAACTGAGCATGGCTTCGTTTTCCATCATGGCAGAAGCATCCACCATTCCTTCTTTGCCGCCCATTGCCGCCTTGATGGTACCCAGCATCATCTCTCTGCCTGCAGGATTTTTCAGCAGATCCCCCATCTTATCATTGATGGAGAAATAGCCTTCGGGCGCGGTGATTTCAAACCAGTTAAGCACATCACCGGTTTCCACCATGCGATAGGAGTCGTTAAACTTGTCAACCTTCACGATTTTGCTCTTATCTTCGCATTCTCCGGCTTTTGCGATGAGCTCTGTAGTGCCCGCGTTTGGCACATCGAAATAGAAGAAATGCACCTCACTGGTCTGCTTTCCGAGACTTACGCCGTTTGCAAACAGCTCCACCTCAGGCTGATTGGAGTAAACCGTAACCTTTGTCACATCTTCCACGCGATCCACATAGCGCTTGCCGCAGATATGCACGAAAGGCTCTTCGGACAGCCATGCCTTGTATGCATAGAAGGCATCCTTTTTATACTTACGGTCAAAAGTCACCAGCCCCTTGTGATTCATGCCGTCCTCACCGCCTTCCGAACGGGCATCGGCAGCAAAGTCAAACATATTCCATACATGAGTTGCCCAGATATAAGGTCTTGTGAACAGCTGCTTGATCAGCTCTTCGTGATAGTATGCCTGATATTCTTCGGTATAATCCCCCTGCTGAGGATCGGAGGTATGCCAGTTCAATGCCTCACATCCATATTCGCTCATTCCCACAGGAAGATTGGGATGCATTTCATGGAATCTGTCCATCCAGGGACCGTTCATGGAAGTGTCACCGCCGTACCAGCCGAAGTAATGATTCCAGGAAACGGTATCGGGAATGGTTACATATTCACCGTCCATGGGGCACATGGACACCACTGCCATTGTGGTAAGTCTTGTTTTATCCATTTCATGGCACAGGTCATTCAGAATCCTGTGATTCTCAAGCAGGTCCGGATCATCCGCGCCCTTCATGGTGATTTCATTGGAAAGTCCCCACACGAAAATGGAAGGATGATTATAGTTCTGAATGATCAGTTCTTTCATCTGGGAAATGGTGTTCTCCCGTCCGTTGGGCATATGATTGGAAATATAGGGAATTTCTGCCCAGAGCACAAATCCCATTTCATCACACAGATCATAGAAATACTGATTGTGCTGATAGTGTGCCAGACGGATGGTGGTTGCCCCCACTTCATAAATCAGATCCAGATCCTCTTTATGATGCTCGGGAAGCAGGGCATTGCCGATTTCGGGCCTGTCCTGATGTCTGGAAACACCGCGCAGCGGATATTCTTTTCCATTTAAAATAAAACCTCTTTCGGGATCGATTTCAAAATAGCGGCAGCCGAACTTCACGTTTCTGCTGTCAAGCTCCGTTTTGTTGTCCGTAAGAACCGCTTCCAGTGTATATAAAAAAGGATCCCTGCGTCCGTTCCACAGATGCGCATTTTTAATCACAAAGGAAGCCCTGCCTTCTTTTGCACAGGTCACAGTCTCGGCAATGACACTGTCACCGTCTTTAATTGCAAATTTCACATGTTCTGTGCCCTTAAGCCCTGTGAAATAAGCGGTAACATCCACCTTTGCGTCAGAACCTTCCACAACGGGAGTCACAGTAATGCCGGGACCTCCGAAATAATCCAGATCAAAACGGGCTTCGGGAACACAAAGGATATTCACGTTACGATAAATGCCGCCGTAGAATGTGAAGTCAGCCATCTGAGGATAAACTCTGTCATTGGGAGCGTTATCCACAGCTACTACAATTTCTGTTTCGTCAGACAGAAATTCAGTAATGTTTGCGCGGAAAGTGGAATAACCGCCGTCGTGATGAACCGCCAGCCTGCCGTTGACATAAACATCTGCAGAAGAGTTTGCGCCTTCAAACTCGATGTATACTTCTTGCGCACCTTCATAAATGCACTTGCAAAGCTTCTTTGTATAATAGCAGGTGCTGCGATAGTAATCACTTCCGCCGTCCTGACCATCTTTGCCGTTCCAGGTGTGCGGCAAGTTTACGGCTTCCCAGCCTTCCGCACAGACAACCGTATTATTCCTGACAAGCGCAGCATCTTTTGTAAACAGCCATGATTCGTTCCAGTTAATTTTTTTGCTCATGATATCCTCCATTCCGACCTTTCTTATCCCTATGCCAGACCTAACCGCATATTAATTTTTCCCAGAAAGAGATCAGAGTATGAATCCCACAAACAAAATAGTCACATGTTTTTTACTGCTGCAGCTTCTCTGCTCAAATATTATGCTGAGACTCTGCCCCATGTTCCGCAAGCAGGTGGGGGTAAGCCCCCGGGAGTACTGCAGGAACATCCGCTGACACCGGGCTGTTTTCAATCCCGTCAGAAAATTCTGCTGATATCAGAATAAAACTTTTTCATGCGCGTCCCGATGGCTCCCCCAAAGTTTCTCTGCAATAACCTCGAGCGGCGCCTCAAACCGTTCAAGCAGATCCTCCTCTGTAATGCTCTCTCCATTTAAATGGGACCAGTCATTCCACATCATATAGCAGGCCCCAAGCATTCTTTCAGAGTATGCCGGAATCACCCACGTGCGTTCCGTGGTTTCAAACACATTAGGCTGCCAGCTCTTTTCAATAAATTCCTGATCCAGCCGGTCATAACCGCCGCCGGGGATGATGTAAAGGCTGCTGCTTAAGGAATTTACAATGGAAAAACCTTCGTTGTACATATCTTCCGGATCCGCCCAGTCTGTGTCCCAGATGTGCATGCGCAGGTCTCTCGAAATGCCGGAATAATCCACCCCTATTTTTGACAGACTGCCCCAGAAATAGATTTCCTTTTCAGGAACCAGTTCTTTTACGTGATTCGAAACCTGTTTGAGATAACTGGTATAGGCTTTTTTATCCCCAAAATATTCGTCCATGCCGATGTGTACGCCTGTGCAGTCGGCAAAGACTGCTTTCTGCCCTCCGGTTTCCGGCTGCAACAAATATTCCCTCCACAGATTCAGCACCAGCTCCACCGCATCCGGATTGGAAAGATTCAGCTGATCCGCCCCTTCCGGATCGCCGGTAAGTCCCAGCTTCGGAAAGCGTTTTATAATGAAAAGACTGTGAGCAGGCGTGTCGATTTCCGGCACCACATTGACGCCATACACGGCAGCATCTTTAATAAACTGCCGAAATTCTTCTTTGGTATAATACAAATCTTCGGAGGTAATTCCTTCTCCGGCCTCGTTTTTCAGTTCCGATTCCAGACGGAATCCGGCATAAAGCTGATAAGCCCCTTCCACGGTCCCATCATAGTCACTTTCCGAAATGATCTGGTTATCATTCAGATGCACCAGCAGCATATTCATCTTCTGCTGCGACATTTCTTCCACGATCTGATACAAAAGCTCAAGAGAGATGGCTCTTCTGCCCACATCAATTCCAAAGCCGCGGACGGAATATCTGGGATAATCCCGCATGACGCCTTCCGGCAGCTGTCCTTTGGTCCGTTCAAAAAGTCTGCAGAAATCCACGCATCCATAACGAAGTCCCTGAACAGTATTGGCGCTGATCCGCACCGCCTCACCGCCTGAGGCCATAAGCTCTGCCACATAGCCCTCGCTGCCCAATGGTTCTGTTGCGTCCGTTTTCTCCTGTCCTTCTTCCCGGAGCGAAAGAGAAATCACGGGCCCCTGCGTCTCTTCAGCAGTCACATTCACCGGTTGGCCCATCAGCGCTGAAAGCTCTTTTGCAAAAAGTTCTGCCGTTTCTTTCAGCTCCTCTGCTGCCTGGGCTTCCACAACAATACAGACATTTTCCGGCATGACAAATGTGCTCTCACCGCCCCGCCATTCCATCACTTCAAACCCTTCCGGCAAAACAGAAGCGCCCTGCGTTACAGGTTCGCTTGCAGGCAAAGCCACCGAAATACCCGGAAGTTCCTTTTGAACGCCGTCCTTTTCCAGCGCAAATCCCAGCTCCACCCGGGTATCTGCGATGGTGTCCGCAATCTTTCCCGACTCATCCACCAGCATCTCATAATCCGCCCCCATAAAATTAAGGGAATAATTTTCCGGCACATCGGGAATTTCCAGTGTTCTGTCCGTCCCGCTGCTTGGCATGGGCGTCTGAATCAGAAACTGATCCGAAATTTTCTCATACACTTCCACTTCCAGAAGAGAGATATTCTGATAATAAAGACTCAGGTCTTCCTCCATGCGCGTCACATCTGTCACATGGAGGCGCAGATACCGGGTCTGCACAGCTTCAGGAAGATAAATGTCCTGGCATTCCTCCTGCGGAGAAGTCTGAAAGGAAACTGCTGGAATCCAGTTTTTTCCGTCCTCCGAGTATTCCAGCGCATAGTCCAGCGCATTGGTCCGCTCCCAATACAGGCGCACCATCCCCACCTGCACAACATCCGGAAAGGTAATTTTGAGCCAGTGATCACAGCTTTCCCAGTCATTTGCCGAAGACCAGCGAAATTCCATATCATCACTGATTCCGTCTCTGACAAAATCGGCCAAAAAAGCATCGCCTTCTTCACTGTCCGCCTTCACCCGGACCCCTTTATGAAGCATCAGATTTTCTCCGGCAGTTTCAACTGCAATGCCCTCATCCACAATTTCTGCCCGAATCAGGTGCCAGCTATCCTGGGCAGTATAGTCCGGCCGGACCTTCTCCTGCCCTACCCAACAGATCAGCATCAGCGCTGCAAGCACCAGCACTGCTTTTCCAAACCTGTTCCGTATATTTTCCGAAAAAAATCTTCCAAGGTTCTTTTTCATTCCATCCTCCGGATTTTCACCGCATTTAAAGCCCCAGCACTTTCCTCACCAGATATGCTGCCAGCCCCAAAAACGGCACCACGTAGATCACCAGCACCGCAGCCGCAAGCACCGCATAATAGAAACCGGAAATCGCTCTGCCGGCGCGGGCAGTGTTTTCCGTTTTCGGCTGCTGTGATGCGCTCTTTGTTTCCGCTTTTTTGACGACGCTGCGCGCCCAAAGCCTTTCACCGATAAATACTGCCAGCAAAAGCGTGATTCCTGCCCCCATCAGCCAAATGCCTGTCCAAAGTCCCGGCGGCGTAAAGGAAAACACAATCTCATTTTCTCCTGCAACAGTAGTTATCCCCATAAAACCGGACAAAATGGGGGCAATATCCACAATTTCTCCATTTCTTTCACACTTCCAGCCATCCAGAGCTGCAAAGGGGAGAAAAACAGTCCGGTTCCCCTGCACCTCATTGAAATGGACTGCAATTTTGCCTGCGCTTTCCAGAATCGAAAGCTGCTCCCGGTCGAGAATCCAATTCTGTGCATCGGCCGATGCACTTTGCTTTGCAGCGCCTTTGAGCTGTTCCAGCGCAGTCTCCCACCGATTTTGATCCAGCGCGGCAAATTCCATATTTTCCAGGGGAATCTGATTCCCGCTGCCATCGGTCACACCGATGATAACCTCTTCATTTTCAAAAGTACCAAGTTCCAGAATCCGGTTCGGGGAATAGGCAGACGCCGCTTCCGGCACCTCAATCTGTTCTCCGTTTACCCATATCAGGATATTTCCGGCAGGCATACCGCAGTCAAGGTAGAGCGTCTGCCTGCCCTCCACAAATAATGTCCGGTTTTCTCCCTCTGCCAGTCCCAAATCGCTGCCTGCAAAACACTCCAGCACGTCCTGTCCGGTCACCAAAACAGCCATTTTCCGCTGCCGCGCAAGGACACTGTCGCTTTCCAGTACGGGTTCTGCAACAGTTTCATCAAGCAAAAGCCCCATGGTCAGAATGGTGTCGGAAATTTCCGTTCCGCCCACCCACTGGGTCGCCACCCAGGGAACCAGATATCCCAGTTCTTCCATCGTTTTCTTAAACTGTTTTCCGGCGGTGGGAAAATATCCCGTCAACGTGCTCCTGCCATTTACCAGCGCCCCATTCAGAGGCAGTCCTGTCTCCTCTTTCTCCCGCTCCATCACAGCGCTGTCTTTTTGCGCCTGCTGCGTCATTTTCTCATAAGCAGCCTCATTCTCCTGACGCACACCGTAGTTCCTGGGCAAAAAGAGGAAAAGGTTCAGGCACAGGCAGCTGACCAGGGTGACAACGGTCAGCAGAATCTTCGCATATCGCTTTCCATACATGGCCAGAAATGCTGCAAAAACAAGCAGCAACAAAATGCCGCAGCAGACAAACGTTTCCGTCCTGCACACCCTGCTTATGGCAAGAGAGGAAAACGCCTGCGTCAGCCGATCCTCCCATTTTAAGGTGATTGAAACGGCGGCGGTGCAAAGCAGCACAACGGCACATCTGCCTTCGACACTCTTTGAGCGCCCCTGCTGCATCCGCTCAATCCCGTCATTTTCAATGGCCTGCTGCGCTTCCCTTTCCGTCAGCAGCTGTTTTAACAAAGCGATCTCACAGAGTAATACCATATAGGCATAGCGCACGGGAAAGCATACATAGGAGCCCATGTGCCACAGCAGGTTTGCCGGCTGAAATACCACCGTCACCCACAAAAAGGCATTCAAATACAGCCAGAACCCTGCCGTTGCTGACCTATTTTTTTTCGCCTTTTTTCTGCCGGCCCCAAGCCACAGTCCGATTCCTGCAAGCACCGGATGCACAATCTGGAAGAGCCGTTCAAACAAATCGTCCAGACCATGCTGTTTCATCACCGCAAAATAGGACAGATTCTCTCCCGCTCTGGAGGAATCCAGAAGTATTTTGATGTTTGGAAGCAGCACCGGACCGGAAAGCAGAACTCCGGCTGCGGTATACAGACCAAGCCGAAGAATCCGCCCAGGGCGTTCTTCTTTTTCCACACAGACAAGCAGATAAATTCCGCTTCCAAAAAGGGTAAACAGAAGGGTCATAAAACCCATCTGAATGCTCAAAACAAGCTGATATGCCAGAAGCACAGCGTACAATCCGCCTTTTTTTTCCCGTAAAAGCCTTAACAGTGCCAGCATAAAAAAGGGAAACACCACGGGCAGATACATCCATTTGATGATCTGGAAATTGTAGGCGGCATATCCCGACAGCGCATAGCAAAGGCTCAACACCGGATTCCATTTTTTTTGATCAGGACAGATTTTCAGAAGGAAATAGTTGGCGGCAGCGGCCGCAGCCGTCACATAACACAGCAGCACCACATTAACCGCTTTATAAATCATGTCGCGTCCGAACAAAAACAAAATATAATTAAAAGGGTTCACCACCTCATTGATGGTGTCCACATACAGATTGGCGCCGCCGGAAACTCTGAAATCCAGAAACAGATTTTTTTCCCCGCTCACCACATCATAAAACCGGTATAAAAGCGGCACATACTGGGAATACATGTCCGTCATCATAACAGAACCGTCTCCGAAGGGATACATTCCTTTTATCAGGTATAATACGGAAAAAAGCCCCGCCGCCATAAGAGCGGTAAGGCCAATCTGTCCATATCCTTTTTTCTTATTTTCAGTGAAAAAATTTCTTTCCAAAATTATCTCGCCATCCTTTCGTCAGCCCAGACACCACACAGCAGTCATGACTGTGCTCAGCACACAAAATACCGTCAGCCCGGCGCCAAGGCCGATGGAAATCCACTTATGCCGGCTGTTCTGTACGGCCAGGCCCAGCGCTACCGCCGGAAACAGCAGGGTGATTTCTATGTATCGAAAATGCATGCTGCACTGCTGCGGATAATCATAGACAAATTTCAGATAAAACAGCATATTCACCACATAGCCGGCCACAAAAAGAATCCGGCTGGCCGTATCTGCAGAATACTTTTTCGGACGCACCACAAATACCACAACAAAAGCGATGAACGCTGCTGCTGCCAGAGCTGCACCGATCAGCATCAAAAGCACAGCCGCCGCTTTCACACTGCGTCCTACGCCCGCCATATCCCATTCGCCCAGCACGGAAGTGCGGATGATCTGCATCCAGACATTGTATCCACAACCGAGCCGGAAATTTTTCAGATTATCCACAAATTCCGCCGGAATCGGCCACAAAAAACGGTTCAGCACAGGAACATTTCCCGTATACTGCCAGGAATCCGCCGGCAGCTCGTACACCCACACCAGCGGCATATCATATAAAATCATATTGCGGATGTAAAAACACATGCCAAGGGGAATGGACACTGCCCCGAAAGCGACAAACTGCTTCAACAGCCGCACAAATCCGCCTTCTGTTTTGCTTTCTCTCCACCAGATATAAAGAAACACAAAGCCGATGGGAAATGCCATTTCCGCCACATTCTGTTTCGTCAGCATTCCCAGCCCGGTAAATACCGCTATTTTTAATATATTGCGGGCGGTGGGATTTTTGCTCCACATGATCGTTGTGTATACACACAGCAGTGTAAAAAGAAGACTCATACAGTCGTTGTTCACGCTGCCGGACAGCAGTACAAGTGAGGGATGAAAAGCAAAAAGTGTCATCAGAAACCGTTTCATCTTTTCTTCCAGGTTAAACTGCTCCACAATTTTTAACAATACTGCCAGAATCATCAGAGAGCACACAAAGGGCACAACCTGAATCGCTTCCTCCAGCACACTCGTTTCCCTGATAAAAAAGGAACACAACTTGAGCCAGAGCGCACAGATATAATGATGAAACGGCGGATGGTTGAACTGATACACGGTGGTCGGATCAAAATCCGGCAAATGCCAGTTTTCATATAAATACTGAATATAGGCCAGATGTCCGCCCGAAACGGTATGTCCCGCCGCCAGATCGATCTCTCCGATATCATACTGCCGCTCATATATGGTCGAAAACAGTACATAAAAGAGACGCAGCAAAAACCCTGCGCCCAGTATGACTGTCATTTTCAGTCTGTCTTTTCCGGTCTGCTCTATCATTGGATCAGCCCTCCAAAAGCGCGCTTAACTGCTGGTCAAGGCTTTCCCATTCCTCCATCAGCACAAGCAGTTCTTCTTCCATCGCCTCAATCTCAGCAGAGATTTCTTCCAGTTTTGAATAACGGCTCGCATATTCCGGTTTCTCAAGCTCTGCTTTCTTGGCCTCCAAAGCAGTTTCCATCTCAGCGACCTTTTTCTCCGCTTTTGCCACATTCTTTTCCAGGCGGGAACGCTCTCTTCCCAGTTCATAGGCCTCTTTTCCCTTCTGAACAGGAGGCTGTCCCCCCGCAGCACACTCCTGCTTTGCACTTCCTGTCAAAGCCTTTGTGCCTGCTGCCATGAAAGTTTTTCCGTCGCCGGAAGGCAGATTTTTCTGTTCTCTGCGTTCCAGATATTCCTCATATCCATAGGGCAGATAGGTCACCTGATCTCCCTCAAACACCAGCAGCGCATCCGCGATCTGCCGGATGAAATAACGGTCATGGGACACAAAAAGCACACTTCCCGAAAAATCTCTAAGCATGGCCTCTAAAGATTCTTTTCCAATGATATCCATATGGTTTGTAGGCTCGTCCAGAATCAGGAAATTCGGCCTTGTTTTAAAAATTTTACAAAGCGCAAGCCGCACCTTCTCCCCGCCGGAAAGCATGTCCACAGTCTTAAAGACCTCTTCCTGTGTGAACATGAATGCGCCCAGAGAGGAACGCACTTCTGTCCGATCCAGAGTCGGATACTCGTCCCAGAACTCGTCCAGCACCGTCTTTTTGCTGGAGTACTGGGCCATCTGCTGGTCAAAATATCCCACATCCACCTGATAACCAAAGGAATATTCTCCGCCCAAAGCGGGAATGATGCCCACCAGCGTCTTTAAAAATGTGGATTTTCCAAGACCGTTTCCGCCGATGATACCGATGCGCTGCTTTCTGTACTGTGTCATGCTGACAGAAGAAAGCACGTGGTCATAGCCGATCTGCAGATTCTGTACCGTCAGAACTTCTTTTCCCGTTTCCCGTTCCGGCTTAAAATTCGCATGAAAAGTATGCGTGTCAAAACGATCCGGCGCTTCGATTTTTTCCATGTGCTCGATCTGCTTTAATTTGGAACGGGTCATGGCCACCTTGGTAGGCGTATTTTTATATTTTTCCACAATCATTTCCAGACGGGCAATTTCCTTCTGCTGGAGTTCGTAATCTTTTTTCTGCTTCTCGTAGTTGGCCCGCTTGGTCTCCATGAATTTCGTGTAATTTCCCGGATAGCGCTTTGCCGTTTTATACTCGATTTCATAAACCACATCCACAACCTTATCCAGAAACATACGGTCATGGGACACGATAACGACGGCCTTTTTATAACTTTTCAGGTAATCCTCCAGCCATTCGATCGTAGAAATATCCAGGTGGTTGGTAGGCTCATCCAAAAGCAGAATATCAGGCTTGCTCAAAAGCAGCTTGATAAAGGCCAGCTTCGTCTGCTGTCCGCCGGAAAACTCATTAAGCGGCTTTTGTTTATCCTCCATGGAAAATCCAAACTGGCGAAGCATGGTATCATATTCTTTCTGATAATAATAACCGCCGATATCCTCAAATTCTTCCCGCAGTTTCGTATATTCCGCAATTTCTTCGGCATGCAGTTCTTCATCGACTGCCGCACCTTTTTCCTCATTCATTTTATGAAGCAGCGCTTCCAGACGCTCCTGCATGACGTGAATCGGCCGAAACACCTTCTGAATCTCTTCGTCCACGGTAATTCGGGGATCCTCAAAAGCCATCTGTTTTAAATAGCCGATTTCCGGATTACCGGCTTTTGCAATAAAAATATCCTCATCGCTGTCTCTTTTCAGAAGCTCCAGCTCTCCGGCGATCAGCCGAAGCAGCGTGGTCTTTCCACAGCCATTTCTTCCGACCACCGCAATTTTTTCCCTGTCGCGGATTTCAAAATTGATTTTCTGTAAAATTACTTCTGCGCCAAGCTCCACGGCGCCATTGCTGATTTGATATAACATAATTCCCTATCCTGTGTTCTTTGTTATTGTTGTAACTCTTTTTCGATCTGCATGACCACGAAACCGTTCTTCTAAAATTATATCCATATAAACCCAAACTGTCCAGTGACAGTATACTTTACAATCAAATATTCCGCCAAATAATAGGTATGTTATTGTTCCCCTGCAGGCAATGTGGGCGTGGCGCCTCCGATAAATGAGAAAAAGCAAAAAATGTGTGAATATCATACATTTTTTGCTCTTCAGAAATTTTCACGCTCTTTATCGCTTCGTTTCCAAGATTTTGCCTCATCAGCGGAAAGCGCATAACAGCCGATACTACCTCAGGCAAGATAAGGCGGATATGGTTTTCCGGCGATCAGATTTTCTCCATCCGTAAACCCTTCCGGCCTGTTGTTCAGCTCATGCACAAGCCAGGAGCGAAGCGTTGAAATCCGCTCCCGGCACTCTATATCATCAATTCGGTCTTCCTTTTCATGGGGATCCTGTTCCAAAACGAAATACTGCTCCTTTCCGGTCTGGGAAAACCAGCAGAATTTGTCCTTTTCCGTCACAATATAATGATTGGACAGCGCGCCATAGGAATGTTCCCCATGCAGGTATTCCCGGAAAATCCGTTCCTGTTCTCCCACTTCCGCAAATGGATGCCCTGATTGGTACCGGCTGCTCTGTGCCGTAATGAGAGGCAGCAGACTCTTACCATCCACACTGTCCGGAATCGGGGCCCGGGCAATTTCCAGAACAGTCGGCATAATATCCCGAAGTTCCGCCACATTTTGGCAGACAGAGTGGGGCACCAGCCCTGTCAGCGCCGGATTTCCCGAAATGATGAGCGGAATGTGCACACTGCCCTGATAGGGCAAAGCCTTCCGGAACCGGTGATGGTCACACAATTCCTCTCCGTGATCCGCGGTGAAAATGATGACCGTGTTATCGGAAAGACCGTGTTCCTGAAGCCCCATGATGAGGCGGCCGATCTGATGATCCAGATGGGTAATGCAGGCATAGTAACCGATCTGCGCCTGCCGAATCAGCTCCGGATCTTCGGGCCCGGTGGCAGAATTATAAATCCGTCCGGAGTCTTTTAACGACTGCCCATCTTCCCAGCTGCCCACATGGGGCGGCGCCAGTTTTTTATCCCGATACATCTCAAAATAACAGGCCGGCGCATCAAAGGGCGGATGCGGCCGCACATAGGAGGCCATCAGGAAAAAAGGCATATCCGGATCTCTCCTGCGCAGAAAATCCAAACTTCGGTCCGTCACCCAGTTGGTGGGATGATATTTTTCTTCATAGACAAAAGGCCGCGCAATCCAGCTGTTGCAGTCAAGCCCGCTGATGGTGACGTCCGCGCTGATCCCCTTTTGCTCCCGAAGCCAGTAAAAATAATCGTCAGCAACAAATTGGGACTCCGAATAAGGTACCGAAGCATTGCGCGGATGCCCCAGATAGCCGTCATGAAGCTCCACATGATGAAAACCGAGATAATTTCTGAGCGGATACACATGCATTTTCCCAACGCACTGCGTATAATAGCCGGCTTTGCTCAATTCTGCCGCCATGGTATGCTCGTAGCGCCATGGAATCCCGTCCTGATAGCCTACCCGGCGATGATGCTCCTGACTCATCCCGGTATGCAATGCAGCTCTGGCCGCAATACAGCTTGGGCAGGCGCTGTAAGCATGGTTAAACAAAACCCCCTGGGATGCCAGGGTATCAAGATAGGGCGTTTTCACGTCCGGATGCCCGGCAATTCCCAGGCAATCCCCTCTCATCTGATCTGTCATGATCAGCAAAATATTAGGTCTTTTCATCATGCCACCTCATCACATATACCGAAAAATGTTATAAATATTGATACAGATAATCAGCGCCATCAGGCCCATAAACAGCCAGTCCACCGTTTTATTGTCAATCTTCTTATTCACCCGGCTGCCGACCAGTCCGCCCAGCACACCGCACAAAATCATCAGCACCAGCACCGGCAGCTCAAACGCAGGAACATTCCCCTTAAATACCGCAGAGGCAAGACTGGCAATCTGAGAAAACAGAATCACATAGATGGAATACATGGCCGCCTGCTTCGTTTCCATGGAAAAGAAGAAAAAAAGCACCACCAGATTGATCGGCCCGCCGCCGATTCCCAAAAAAGAGGACATGATTCCCAGCACCACGCCGATGCCGAATACAACCGCCTTGCTTTTCACATTTTTTGTATGTATTTTTTCCTTAAAAATGGTATAGATCAGTGTTCCTGCCGTCACCAGCATCAGAACGAAAGCCTGAATAGCTCCCACCCGGCTGCTGTCCGTAAGTCCGTCTACAATGTTCTGATAAAGTTCCTTTCCGACAAGCCCGCCCAGCACGCCGCCCAGCGCCAGAACGGTCGCAAAGAGCTTATCAAAAGTAAACGTTTTCTTTGCTTTCATATTTTTATACAGGGAAACCACGGACATGGAGAGCACGGTGCATCCCGATAAAAAGGAAACCGTCGTCACCGCCATAACCCCTGTTGCATCCAGAACCGGCTTAATGATAACGCCTCCGCCGATTCCGCAGATCGCGCCTGTTACGGAAGAAAAAAAGCAAACCAGCACAATGATCAGATATTCCATCACCCATTACCTCCCTGTCTTTTGCACATCGCAGCAATTTCCTTCAGCTGCGACAGCCGGGCATCAAAAAACATCCGATAGGATTCGCAGAACCAGTTTTCTCCGGCTGCGGTTCCGGGCTGTTCCCTGTGCCTGCGGCAGCCGCCTCTGCAGATTTTAAAATACGGACAATCCTTACAGCGCTGCGCGTGATTGAGAGATGCCTCCACGAAACCGATCTCGCTGCGCCGCCGATTCACCTCATCGAATCCCACCTCATTGAGATTTCCCAGCCTGTAATCATCCAGCATATAAAAATCGCAGGGATAAACGCTGCCGTCCGCTTCCACCACATTCTGACAGCTGCACACGCCCCGCTGCTCGCAGGATTCCGGCACCTGCCCCAACAGGATTCCGATATAATTTTCATACTGCCGGATATAGGGCTGCTGTCCCCGTTTCAGGTCCAGCTCCCAAAGATCAAACAGATCAATCAGAAACTGACCGTAAACCTTCGGGGTCAGCGAATACTCCTGCTGCCCCTGTTTCTCCCAGATCGGGTCCAGACAGGCGATGTACTGCTGCCAGGAAAATCCCAGCTTTTTGTACTGCTCATAAATGCGGCGGATTTTCGGCGCTGTTTTTGCGTTCACCACCGTCAGCACATTGAAATCCACGCCCGATATGTCCAGCATCTTTGCCACCTCCAGCGTGTGAAAATAAGTATCATTCCCTGCGGCATCCTTCCGGTAAGCATCGTGTGTCGCCTTAATGCCGTCAACGGAAAGACCGATCAGAAATTTATTTTCCGCAAAAAAACGACACCACTGCTCATCCAGCACATAGCCGTTTGTCTGAAGGGCATGCTCGATTCTCACGTTTTTTACGTTATACTTTTTTTCAAACTGCAAAAGCTTTCTGTAAAAATCCAGACCGGCCAGCGTCGGCTCTCCGCCCTGAAAGGCGAAGGTACACTGACCGTCCGCAAACCGAAGCGTCTGCTTCACCACGTTTTCCAGCGTCTTTTCACTCATGATTCCGAAGGAAGCCTGACTGCGGTTTTCCATCTCGTCCGCATAAAAACAGTATTTACAGCGCAGATTGCACAGGCCGGAGGCCGGTTTTATCATCACATGAATGGGAGGCATTTTTCTTCCTCTGCTTTCGTCTTATATTAAACTTCGCCGTACTTTTCTTTTAACAGCGCAATT
>JAFUMV010000088.1 GCA_017482485.1 Lachnospiraceae bacterium | reverse complement strand
GTTCCACGCCCCAAAGCTGCGCGGAAAAGCCTTTGGTGTTTTCTCCCACACGAAGTTCTGCCCACTGCGCCTGCTGTGTCATGGGTGCCCGAAAATGCCCTGCCGCATTTCCTTCATTGCCGCCGCTTAGGATCACCGCACAGCCTAACTGCCTAGCTACCAGCTGAAGATAAACGGAAAAGAGAGAACTTCCGTTATGGCTCCCCAGAGAAGTTCCCATCCCCAGACAGATCACTGCCGGTCTGGAAAATGGAATGGAAAATGACTGGACAAACTTCACACCAAACATCAGATCTTCTGAAGCATAGGCGGGTACATCATCCGCAATCAGATAATACTCCCTCAAATGCTGTTTTGCCGGCTTTAGCTTCACCACCACAATCTGTGCCTGAGGTGCTGCTCCGGTAAAGGCGATTCCCTCTTCCAGGCTGCTTCCTGCCGCAACGCTTGCCATGGCCGTTCCATGCCCGATTTCGTCCCGCTCAGAAACGATGGAATGAGGATCGTCGCTCCCAAGCGCCTCGTTGATCTGCTCCTGCGTATACAGGGTTCCATAGGCAAAGCCTTCCGGCGGCTCTCCGCTTTGATCCGTCTGATCCCAGATCGCCAGAATCCTGCTGCTGCCGTCAGAATAGCGAAACACCGGATTTTCATAAGAAATTCCGGTGTCTATCAAGCCGATAACCGTTCGATCCCCGTTAAGTTCCAGAGGTGCCCTCTGCTGCGTCAGAATGCCCGAAGTCTCCAGCGGACCCGGATTAAATTCTCGGCTTCCGGCTCCCGGCGCACTTTCCAGTCCGTACAGCTGGGGAATGTAGCGATACAAATATTCTGAATAAAGCAAAGGAGACTGAATTCTTCTGTTGATATAATAGACGCCCAGATTCCCATCGATAGGCTGATAACAGAAATCCTCTCCGCTCCAGTACTGCTCCGGCAGCCGAAAGTCCAGAACAATACTCATATAGTCTTCGGAAACGATCATTTCCCTGCAATCCATAAAACCGTTATCCTGCTGCCGGTTTAAAAAAACCGCAGCTGCCTTTTTTATTCACTATATGCAAAAATCAGTCCTTTGACTCTATCTGATTAAGCTTCTCCATATCGCCAAGCATGTAACCGTTGCTTCGAATATCAATGACGGGACCGCCCGTTCCTTCAATATAAGCTCTTGTGATGGTAACACGGCCGATATTATCGTCCTTCGGAATCTCATACATGATATCCAGCATAAACTCTTCTATAATAGAGCGCAGCGCTCTGGCACCGGTATCCTTCTTCATCGCCTTTTCCGCAATGGCCTCCAGCGCATCATCTGTAAATTCCAGCTTCACCTCATCCAGCTCCAGAAGCTTCTGATACTGTTTTAAGATGGCATTCTTAGGCTCTTTCAAAATCCGCACCAGCATGTCCCTGTTAAGGCCTTCCAGCGTGCAGACCACGGGCAGACGGCCGATAAATTCCGGAATCATGCCAAAATTACGGATGTCCTCCACCGTAACCTTTGAAAGAATATTTTTCTCCTTATCCCATTTGTCCTTCAATTCCGCAGTAAAGCCGATAGACGTCTGTTTGCGCAGACGCTGCTTGATGATTTCTTCCAGATCAGGGAAAGCACCGCCGCAGATAAACAGAATATTGCGGGTATTTACGGTGGCCAAGGGCACCATGGCATTCTTGGAGTTAGCCCCTACAGGCACTTCCACCTCCGCACCTTCTAAAAGCTTCAGCATGCCCTGCTGCACCGATTCACCGGAAACATCTCTGGACGTGGTGTTTTTCTTCTTGGCAATCTTATCGATTTCGTCGATGAAAATGATGCCCTGCTCCGCCTTGTCCACATCATTGTCAGCGGCGGCCAAAAGCTTGCTGACAACGCTTTCAATGTCATCACCGATGTAGCCGGCTTCCGTCAGGGAGGTGGCGTCCGCAATTGCCAGCGGCACATCCAGAAGCTTCGCCAGTGTCTTTACCAGATAGGTTTTGCCGCTTCCGGTAGGTCCGATCATCAAAATGTTGGATTTTTCGATTTCAATTTCATCCATGGTTCCGGTGGCCACTCGCTTATAATGGTTATAAACTGCAACAGAAATTACCTTCTTGGCATATTCCTGACCAATCACATACTGATCCAGCTGTGCCTTAATCTTGTGGGGCGCCGGAATGGACTTGATGTCGATGATCGGCTTGACCTTCTCATCAGGACTTTTCTTCTTGATCTTCTGTCTTTTCGGGATGCCGTCATTCATAAAATCAGACAGATTGATAAAACTCACATTCGGGAATCCCTTCGGAATCTTTTTCTCCTTCTCTTCCTCTTCTGCCTGTTCTTCCAAAACATCGGCTTTTGGAGTCTGCTGCCTGTTATCAAACTGATTGTTCAGCATATTAAAAACAGCAGGATTATTCAGCATTCCCTGATAGTCATACTGACTCACCGCATCCATCGTCTTGTGCATACAGTCATCGCAGACACAAATATTGTTGGGCAGATGGAACATCTTGCCGGCTTTGCTTTCCGGTCTGCGGCAGATAAAACACACATCCTCATACTCTTTTTCCTTATTTTCAGATTCCTGATTGTCGGAATCTCTGTAATCCATGTCGCTCATTATCTTCTCCTTCCGAAACAGTCTGTCGTTCCAAACCGTTTCTTCATATAGTATATAGTATTATTTCATCGGAAACAAGTAAACTTTATATAAAGAAGAAACCGCCCTGACGGACGGTTTCTCCTTCTTTTATTTACGGCCAGATCTGTCTGCTGCGGCCGGAACTCTCCTGCTGTTGTTCCTGCTGCTCGCTTTGCTGACTGCTTTCATTTAACTCTTCATAGGAGGACAGAGTGATCTGCACATTTTTTGCCTGATAGCCTGTGGGACTGCCCTGCATAATTGTGATTTCAACAGTCTCTCCCTCTTTATAATAGCTCATTTGTTTGGTGAGCTCGGACTGATCTTTTATCGTCACACCGTCAAAGGCTGTGATGATGTCACCTCTGACAAGGCCCGCTTTATCCGCTCCGGTTCCCTCATATACCTGCGCCACAAAAACACCTTCCGGCATATTGTAATTCTGAGAAAGCTCGCTGGTCACATTGATGCAGGAAATGCCAAGATATCCTCTTTCCTCATCGGACACTTTTGCCTTTGTTTCATGCGTCATCAGTTCTTCAATGATGGGTTTTGCGGTGGAAATCGGAATGGCATATCCCATACCCTCTACCACAGTGCCGCCGATCTTGTTGGAATTGATGCCGACCACTTCGCCATTGATGTTAAGCAGGGCGCCGCCGGAATTACCGGGGTTAATTGCCGCATCGGTCTGAATCAGAGCTGTGCTGGTACCTGTCTCGCTCACTTCCAGCGTGCGGTTTAAGGCGCTGATCACACCGGTGGTTACAGACTGTCCGTATCCCAAAGCGTTGCCGATTGCAATAGCAGGTTCTCCAATCCGTAAATTATCGGAATCGCCCATCTGTGCAACACGGATTTCCGACTTGGTACTCTCCTTGATATCATCAAGCTTCACGGCGATCACCGCCAGATCCACTGCCGAATCCGTGCCCTTCACCTGAGCGTCCACAATTTCACCATCGATGAACTGCACCTGAAGGCTGTCGGAATCCTCCACCACATGATTGTTGGATACAATCAAAAGTTCTGTTTCATTTTCACCGATAATGATACCGGAGCCGCTGGACTGCTCATCCTGGGAATAAGTCTGTCCCCAGAAGTCCTGCACCTGCTCTGTGAAATTGTTGGTAATGCAGACGCTGGCAGGCATCACCTTTTCCACCACATCCGTCACATCAGTCACCACTGCGGTCACGTTGCCGCTTTCCCGAATGGTTCCTGCTGCTTCAATCTGATTTTCCACGGGCTTTTGCACACTGTCAGATACTGCAGGTTTTGCTTCATCTCCTGCATTGGCTGCCTCTCCCGCATTCGCCTCATTTTCTGCATTTGCCTCTTCTTCGGAAACGGATTTTTCAGTCTTTGCGCTCATCTGCTCTTCGATGGTGTTAACTGCCAGCCAGCTGATGCCGCCGCAGAATCCCACAAAAACTGCAACCAGACCAACCGCAAGAGCGATTTTGAGTCCGGAAGATTTCTTTTTGGGCTTTTTACCGTTAAAATTATCGGAACCGCCGGAAAATCCGCCGTTGTAATAGCCATTGCCATTTCCATAACCGCCGTCATAGCCGTTATTCTGGCCGTTACAGCTGTTATAACCATTATTCTGACCGTTGTAGCTGTTATAACCATTATTCTGGCCGTTGTAGCCGCCATAGCCGTTATTCTGGCCATTGTAGCTGCCGGAGCCGTTATTATTGGGGTTCTGGCTGCCGGACTGCTGACCGCCACGATATCTGTCATTATAATAATTGTGGGGCTGACCGTTGTCCTGACCGCCGGCACCCGTATATCCATTGCCTTCTGTCTGCTGATTCTGTTCACTTCCCTGACCATTACTGTCCGGATTCTGATGATTGCCGTATAGATTCTGATCATTCTCGTTATACATAATTATGACCTCTTCCTTCGCTTTAATGATTCCAGTATAAAAAGGATTTGTGTACATTCTGTGATGAAATTGATAAAAGAGAATAAAATTCTCTGCTTTTTTTCGATCAAACTATTTCCAGTAGCCCTTCTGCATGCTGCACCGCTTCACAATTTTTATGGGAAGCTTCTGATAACTTTTTCCCAGACGATATCCCATAAGCTTGGCCGCACTCTGAAAAAACAGGGAGGGCAGCTTGCCGGGGCTGTTTTTCAACAGATACAGCGCGGTTTTTTTCACCAGTTTCATGCCCTCCCCTTCAGGAGGCACATCAGCGAAAATTTCCGGGTACTGCGCATGGGATACCCCCAGATCAAAATTGCGGTGAAACTGCTGCATGGCCGTATAGTTATGGGAGTGAATCACTTCCGCCTCTGCGGCGTAAGCGATTTTATACCCTGCCTTTACCGCCCTGGCCGCCCAAATCATATCTTCATTGAAAATGGTAGGAGAAACAAAACCCCCCAATTCTTCATAGATTTCTCTCCGATAAGCGGCGCAGACATTGGAACAAAAATAAGTCTTGATTCCCAGCTTCGGTATATCCTCTTTGCCCTTCACCCGGGACTGATCCGGATAATTAAACTGCCTTGTATAACGCTCCATGATGCTGCAGTCTTTTTCCGGCAGCTGGCGGGCGTAGGCTGCTGCGACATTTCTCTGCGCCAGAGCCCCCATCAGCTTTTCTATCAGCTTTGTATTTGCAGGAAGCGCGTCCTGCGTCATGCAGATCACCACATCCGCGTCCGACATTCTCACCGCTTCATCTCTCGTTCTTCCGTGATCGAACTCTTCCCGCTTCAAATGAGTCAGCAGCACCTTTGGATGCTTTTTTAAAAGTTCCTCGTCCTGAATCAGGCGCTCAAGCCCTTCTTTTTGGGTATTCATCACAATGATCCGGTTCACCGGACAGGTCTGCGCTTCCAGCCTGTCAAGCAGCTCCAGAAACCGCACTCCCGGATAACAGGAGGGAATTATGACATCTATTTTCATTTTTTGATCTCCTTTTAATCGAGCGCGGTCGCGAAGCGACAATTTCCGGCAATCGTAGATTGCCTGGGCGCTGCGAGTACGCATCGTTGCGCGAAGCGCATTTTTGCTCTACAGGAATTTTCAGAGAAAATTCCTGTAGAGTAAAAAAGCTCCCTGCCCCGCATCACGACTGCAATCGGGGCATAGAAGCTAAAATAATCTGTATATGCCCCAGAATGCCTGAAAGCTATACTATCTTATGTTATATCCTGATGTATCGCTCTTGATCTTCTGACTGTACTGCTTCACCTGATCAGAGGGTTCATAATCTTCCACATCAAAGAAAAACTTATGCAGCTGACGCACGTTTGCTTCCAGATCCAGGGGAACGATACAGGAGCCTTTCTTTCCGATGGTTCCGCTGCCTCTCAGACCTTCAAAAGGCATACCGTCCTGTGCCACGATCTGATAATTTGCCACATCGGACAAAATGCTGGCCATTTCCGTAATATCCAGATTGGTCTGCACGTTTTCCACCACGCTGTTTAAAATCTCCACCAGCTTTGTGGGACTGCACTGCTTCGCCTTTTCCATGCAGGCCATCAGCACCTTTCTCTGGCGCTCCGTACGGCCATAGTCATCGCCCACATAACGGATACGGCAATATGCTGTTGCCTGCAGGCCGTTTAATGTCTGCAAACCGGACGATGTCACCCTTGTAATATTCTCATTGAGGGCATCCCCCTCATTTTCCACAAACATACTTCTCTGATAGTTATTCAGATGCTCGATCTCGTTCTGGGCCACGTCAATTTCGATGCCGCCCAGCGCATCAATGGTCTCAATGAGCGCATCAAAGCCGACTGTCATGTACTCTTTGATGTTCATATCCAGATTCCAGTTGAGCATGTTCAGCGCCTGTTCGGCACCGCCCTGCGCATAAGCGGAATTGGCTTTGTTGTAAGAATCATTTCCAAGGTTAAAGTAGGAGTCACGATATACGCTGCAAAGCTTGATATCACCGGTATCCTGATTGATCGAAGCGATCATGATGGTATCGGTTCTCTGTCCCTTGCCCAGTTTTCCCTTACGGGAATCCACACCAAAAAGAGCAATATTGCGGTAGCCCTTCAGCTCTTCAAAGTTCTGTTCCACGTGCTCGTTGATAATGATATCTTCCTCATCAATGTCAATCTTTCCATCTTTCCGATGGTATTGACCGCAACGATCGCTCCCAGTAAAACAACAAGCGCAAGAACCTCTACTGCAAAAAGAATAATCCTTCTTCTCTGCCTCGCTTTTCTTCTCTTTGCAGACATCTTCTTACCGCTTTTATTTTTACTGCTTTTACTTGTAGCCATTCTCTTTCTCTCCTGTTACTTTCTGCCCGCCTTGCACTTTTCAATCCCCTGAAGATATCACGGCATCTCAAATGAATCAATAGGCATTTTCATTGATAAATCCTTTAAAGAACGTCAAAAACAGAATCTTAATATCAAGACTCATGCTCCAGTTTTCGATATAATAAATGTCGTATTCTATGCGTTTACGAATGGAGGTATCTCCGCGATAACCGTTGATCTGTGCCCATCCGGTGAGTCCCGGCCGCACCTGATGCTTGATCATATAGCGCGGAATCTCTTCTTTAAATTTCTCCACATACTGAGGCCGCTCCGGTCTGGGACCGACCAGGCTCATATTTCCAATCAAAATATTAAACAGCTGAGGCAGCTCATCGATGCTGGTACGCCGCAAAAATTTGCCCACTTTTGTCACACGCGGATCGTTCTTCGTCGTCCAGCCCTTCTTTTCCTCGCTCTCTTCCTGGATCCGCATGGTGCGGAACTTGTACATCTTAAATACCCGATTGTGCAGCCCCACGCGCTCCTGGGCAAAAATGACCGGTCCCTTGCTGGTTGTCTTTACCAGTATCGCCACCACCAAAAGAATCGGTGAGGTGATAATCAGACCAAAAAGGGAGCCCACAATATCCACCGTTCTCTTGGCCACCTTATTGATGGTGTTGGAAAGCGGCACATAACGGATGTTGATGACAGGCAGACCGCCCAGATCCTCTGTATAAGGCTTTCCGGGAACCACACTGTTATAGTCGGGAATAAATGTAGTATGCACGCCTGACTTTTCACATAAATTCACAATTTCTTCCAGACGGTCATAATCGGACAGAGAAAGGGTCACCGCAATCTCATCCAGCTTATTCTCCGGCAGAATATAAAGCAGATTGTCAATTGCGCCCAAAACCTTGACGCCCTTATAAACCGCGCCTCTGGGCACATTATCGTCCAGAATGCCCCGCACCATATACCCCCACTGGGGATTTTGAATGATACGGTCAATATAAGCCTCCGCGGCTCTGGAATATCCTACCAGAAGTATGTGCTTCTGATTATACCCCTTTTTCCGGAAAAAATGAAGCACCCGCCGGATAACGGCACGGACCAGAATCGCATTGACCGTGTTGAGCACCGCAAAAATTCCCAGCATACCACGGGAAAAATCGTGCATATAATCCACATAGGAGTTCATCATGAACAGCGTCGCCAGCACGATAATAAAGCCGCATACGTTGGCTTTGAAAATATTCAGTATTTCATCTTCCGTTCTCTGAACGCGCTTCGGCGTATAAAGCCGAAAACCGTAATAGAGAATCAGATATCCCGGCACGATAAAGTAGAGAGCTGACAGATATATTCCGACAGGCAAAACGCCTACGTTACCACTTCTGTCCGAAAAACTGCTCTCGAACTTCAGCCACCAGGCCAATATATAGGAAGCTGCAATCACGAGACCATCTATGATGACGTGAAGGCGGTTAAAATATCTCTGGTTATCCTTTATCATTCCACTAATACCCCATAATCTCTTCCGAGATTATACTATATCCGCCGAAAAAGTACAAGTTCCTGTTTGAAAGACTTCTGTGCGTTACTGTGAACAGAGGAAACGGTAACTATATTCTCCGGAAAAGATTTATCCACAGTTCAAGCTGAATTTTCCCATAATTAGGTAAATTTTTCCAATGAAAAGGCACCTTTTGGCGACGCCCTGCCTCTGAACAGCCAAGCTTTATCCCTTCAAGGATTCCTTTCAAATAAATGCCGCCAAAGCCTTTTATTCCGAAAAAGACTATTTTGATCAAAAATCCGGCGGTAAGCAGCGGCAAATTCAAAATCAGCTGCAGGATGGGCATATTTTTATAAATCAGGTACACATTATTTCTGGAAGAATGACTCACCTTAAAAGCATTGTACCTTGAGCCGGTGGAGCCGCTTCCCGCATGATAAACCACCGCCCTGGGTTCCACAACGTTTTGAAAACCTGCAATCCGTGCACGGTATCCCAGGTCCACATCTTCCAGATATGCGAAATGATTCTCGTCAAAAAGTCCGGTAATTTCCAGATATTCCTTTCGATATAAAGCAGCGCCTGCGCAGTTTGAAAAAACGTTTTGCTGCCTGTCATAACGTTCACAGGGCTTTCCCTTTCCAATGGCATAAGCCCAGCCAAAGGCGCTGTAAAGATCCCCTGCCCCGTCCATAAGCTTTGGCTGATACATACAGCGCATCCCGGCTCCCACCGAAAAAATCCGGCGGTCCTGATCCATGGTCTGCTCCAGGCGCTCTATGCAGTCAGGCTCTATTGTGGTGTCATTATTCAGCAAAAAAACATACGGTGTTTTGGCTGCGCGAATTCCTGCATTCACAGCCGCGCAAAATCCTCTGTTTTCCGGAAAAGGGATGACGGTTACCTCCGGATACTCGGTGGCCAGAAGTTCAGGACTTGCGTCCTGAGAGCCGTTGTCCACCACTATAACAGACGCCAAAACACTGCTTTTCGTTACGGAATCCAGACAATTTTTTAAAAATTTCTTTCCGTTATAATTTGGAATCACAATTGTTGTTTTCAAAAACCACTGCCTCCCTGGGGCAACCGGAACATTCTCCTGCGGTCTGCATAGAGTCCCCCCTATCAGCCCCCATATTCCGGATCCCATAAAATCCGGTATCCCAGATTGCGAACCTGCTCACACAGCCTGCTGCTTTCCCGGATCCAAAGCTGACTGTCGTCCATTTTTTGCATTTTCTCTGCTGCCTGTGCAAACAGCGGCTTTAATTCCTCTCTCACCTGCATGCTGCGCAGATCTGCAGTTTGTATATCCTGCTGAAGCGCTGCCCGGTGCATGGGCCCCGAAAAACCTTTGTGCAGCCCTTCAAACCGCTGACTTCCGTCCATTTCGTAAATACCGCTGTTGAAATACCGTTTTCCCGGCAGCGGTCCTGCCAGAATACCGATATCCTTTCTCTGTTCAAAAAGGCTTCCTTCATAGTCTACCCGGTAAAAGCCCAGATGTTTCAGATGAGAAACCTTTACCTTCCAGCCCTGTTTTTTGCAGAAATCTTCCACTGCGCGTTTTCCGGCCTCATAGGCATAGGCTTTGCTTCTGGGATTTGCAGCCGTGGAATCTTCATGGCAGCGCCAGTGATACAACACCTTTGCCACGTGGCAAAAATGTGCCCCCGCCGCCATGGCCCTGAGCACCAGATCATAGTCCTGAGCACCGTCATAGTCAGGCCGCTCCAGCAGCTGTTTCATCAGGCCGCTTTTCATCACCAGAAAATGGCAAATGTAATTATTCGACAAAAGCATATCCGGATTAAAGTCCTCTTTCAGATGGGGCTCATAAAAATGAGAAGCGCTGCCATCACACTTATCTTCGTCGGAATAGAGCACATCCGGCTGCTTTCCCCGCTTTTTTTCCCGCTCAATTGCCGAAACCATCTCATAAAGAGCGTCCGGCGTCAATAAATCGTCATGATCCAGAAGGCCGATATAATCCCCGGCAGCGACCTGAATTCCTGCATTTGTGTTTTCGGAAATTCCTCCGTTTTTGGAAAGCTTCAGATACCGGATATTATCCTCGGGAAATTCCTTTTTCCAGGCTTCAGCAGCATTTTTCACGCTGTCGCTTCTGCTGGCATCTACGATGATCAGCTCCCAGTTTGAATAGGTCTGCTGATGCACGCTGTCAAGCAGCGCCTTTAAGTGCTCGTCCTTTGTTTCGTAGGCCGGCACCACAATCGAGAGACACAGATCAGATACCTTTGTACTTCGCTGTTTTTTCAGTACGTCCTGCGAAGCGCCTTCAAAAACATAGGGCTTTTGTCTGCGCTGCTCCAGTCTTTCCCACACGGCCAGACAGGCTGCCTTTATTCCGTTTTTCTGCAGATAATACCAGGTCTTCTTCACATAAGACATACGTTTTCCTCTCACAGCACCGCTTTTAAATCTTCTGTCAGTTTGTCCAAACGCTTCTGTGCATCCGCCAGATTACATCCTTTTACGCCCATGTAAAACTTAATTTTGGGTTCGGTGCCGGAAGGTCTTGCACAGCACCAGTGATCCTCAGGAAGCTCAAAGTAGAGCACATTGGATTTCGGCAGACCTGTGGGGGTGGTTTCCCCGGTTTCCAGATCCAAAATGACGTCATTCTGGTAATCCCGCAGCTTCAGAACTTTCAGCTCACCGAAGGCTTTGGGCGGATTGGTTCTCAGATTGTCCATGATGGATTTGATCTGTGCCGCACCGTCAATTCCCTTTAATGTGATTGTATACTGGGATTCTTTGTAATAGCCGTATTTTTCATACAGTTCAATCATCTGGTCCCAGCAGGTTTTTCCCTGCGATTTACACCATGCTGCCATTTCACACAGACACATTACAGCCACGATGGCATCCTTATCTCTGGCGTGCGTACCTGCCAGACAGCCGTAGGACTCCTCCAGGCCAAATACATAGTTTCCTTTTCCGGCCTGCTCCATGAATTTGATCTGCTCCCCAATATACTTAAAGCCGGTCAGAACTTCGATAAATTTTACATCATAATCCTTCGCAATCGCCGCCGCCATGTTGGTCGTGACGATGGTGGAAACCAGCGCCGGATCTTCAGGCATTAGATGAAGCGCTTTTCTTTCTCTTAAAATATATTCCGCAATCAGCATGCCGGACATATTGCCGGTGAAAGAAATGTATTTCCCGGTCTTTGTATCCTTCGCATAAATGCCCAGACGGTCCGCGTCAGGATCGGTAGCCAGCACAATATCCGCATCCACTTTTTCAGCGAGCTCCAAAGCCAGCGTAAAGGCTTTGGGATCCTCCGGATTGGGATATTCCAGTGTGGTAAATGCCGGATCGGGTCTCTCCTGCTCTGGCACCACATAGACCTGTTCAAAGCCCAGCTCTGCCAGAATTCTTCTGACAGGTTTATTGCCGGTTCCGTTGAAAGGTGTGTATACAATTTTTAACTTCTGTGCCATGGCTTTTATAATTTCGGGATGAAGGATCTGCTTTTTTAACTCAGCCATATAAGCCACATCGATCTCTTCCCCGATCATCTGATACAGCCCGTCCTGCATGGCAGCTTCTTTTGTCATGGTCTTTACCGTATGGTAGTCGGTAACATGGTTCACTTCGGTGATAATTTCTTTATCTCTGGGGGCGGTCACCTGGGCGCCGTCCTCCCAGTAAACCTTATAGCCGTTATATTCGGGCGGATTGTGGCTGGCAGTCACAACAATGCCGGAAATGCATCCCAGTTTGCGCAGGGCAAAGGAAAGTTCCGGAGTCGGACGCAGTTCATCAAAAATATAAGCCTTGATGCCGTTTGCCGCCATGCATCTTGCCGCTTCGTCCGCAAATTCAGGAGACATCAGACGGGAATCATAAGCGATTGCAATCCCTTTCTTTTCGCCGCCCTGCTTTAATATGTAGTTGGCAAGGCCCTGGGTCGCTTTTCTGACCGTATAAATATTCATCCGGTTGGTGCCCGCGCCGATCACACCGCGCAGACCTCCGGTACCAAATTCCAGTTCTTTATAAAACCGGTCCTCAATCTCCTGCGGATTTTCTTTGATTTGGCGAAGTTCTGCTTTGGTCTCTTCGTCAAAATAAGAATCTTCCAGCCAGAAATTGTATTCTTCCATGTATCCCATTATCTGTGTTCTCCTTCTGTTGTCGTATCAGTTCTTTATACTTTAAGCGAAAAATCCGGCTTGTCCAGCGAGAAATTCGGATTAAAATAAGGATCTCCCGCTTCCAGCTCTTTTTTCCACTTTTCACGGAAACGGGCTGATTCTTCGTTGTAACGCTCCAGTTTTTCTCCCTGATCATCCAGTCCTCTGGAAGCGGATTCGTAATGGTAGAGTTCCGCAAAAGGGGTGAAAACATTCAGATAACCGGCTCTGCGCAGCTTTAAGCAGAAATCCACATCATTTAAGGATACTGCAAAGCTCTCTTCCAGTCCGCCCACTTTTTCGTAAATGCTCTTTTTCACCATCAGACATGCTCCGGTTACGGCAGTCATATTCTGAGCATAGCAAAGTCTGCCCATATAGCCCAGATTTTCCCGCTTCTGCATATGATGCACATGACCGGCAGTCCGGTGCGCGCCCAGACCGATCACAACGCCCGCATGCTGAATCGTCTTGTCCGCATAGTAGAGCTTTCCGCCCACTGCGCCGATATCGGGACGCTGCGCATACATCAGAAGCTCTTCCATCCAGTTGACGGTGATCACCTGCGTATCATTATTCAGCAGAAGAATATAATCACCGGTTGCCTCTTTTACACCGAGATTATTGATTTTGGAATAATTAAACTCCCCTTTATAGGTCACAATTTTAATTCTCGGATTGTTCTTCAGTTCATCGTAGTACGCAAAAATTTCCTTCGTCTCGCTGTTGTTCTCCACGATGACAATCTCATAATTTTCCCAGGTGGATTTTTCAAAAATGGAAGAAACACACCGGCGCAGATCTTCCACGTGATCCTTATTGGCAATCACAATGGAAATCTTCGGCTCCCCGATGATTTCATAAGTAATTTTAAAAATTGTCTCAAAAGCTCTCGTGCTGGTAATGGTAAAATGATCAAATCCGTGTTTGCGCAGATGATCTGCCACCGCACCTCTCGCAGACTCAATGGCATAAGGCTTTGCACCGATATTTGCCGCCACACTGCCCGCATGGGAGCGCCAGTAATACAAAAGCTTCGGCACATGCACAATACATTTTGCCCTGTCTGTCAGCCGCAGAATCATATCGTGATCCTGGCTGCCGTCAAATTTGGAACGAAACAGCTCGGTACCATCCAGAAGCTCTCTGGAAAAGACGCTGAAATGACAGATATAGTTATTGGCCCGCAGATTATCAATCGCATAATCAGGCTTGAAATGCATGGTGATCATCTTGTTGATATCGCCGTTTTTAAAGGTGGCTTCATCACAATACACATAATCCGCATTCTTTTCATTGATCACCTTCACATACTCGTACAGCGCACAGGGATGCAGAATGTCATCATGATCGAAAAGACCGATAAATTCACCTGTCGCCAGCTTACAGCACTCATTGGTATTGCCCGCAATGCCTTCATTCTTCTCAAGCTTGTGATAAACAATTCTGTTATCTTTCGCCGCATATTCCTGACAAATCTGCCC
Source organism: Lachnospiraceae bacterium (assembly GCA_017482485.1). Taxonomy (GTDB): domain Bacteria; phylum Bacillota; class Clostridia; order Lachnospirales; family Lachnospiraceae; genus Gallintestinimicrobium. The sequence goes on along the minus strand of JAFUMV010000088.1, from coordinate 659 downwards.
CACATAAGCGTGTGCATCATCAGAACCGTCTGCCAGACAAAGCTCCCAGTTTTTGTACGTCTGCCATTGCACGGAATCTATCATCTCATGCAGGAAATCCTGCGGAGTGTTCCAAAGCGGCACCAGAATGCTGATTTTCACCATCCGATCAAACACAACACTCTCCTGCGCTTTTCTCTCCTCCTCAGTGGGAAAACTGGCCGTCCCGTAATGGGTCATCGCCTTCTTCTCCCAGGACTTATACTTCAGCTTCTGAATCACTCCGCCAATACTGCCGCAGTTTTTCAGACGATCCTTCTGCCGGATCACAAAATGCATGCACTTACGCGCCGGCGCAGAAGCCTTCCACACCGGATTATTCTTGATGCGGTTTAACTTAAAAGTCAGATCATCCACCTGATCCTCCAGCTCCGCCACCCGGTTTGCCAGATAAACAGCCTTATAATGCTCCTTCTCATAAGCATCTTTGTAATCCTTTTCGAGCGCCCCAGCGCTCAGATTCTTTTCCTGATCCATAACACAAAGTTCTCCCTGTAAGGAAATCTAAAACTCACAAAACCCAGGCGAACAGCGCAGCGCCTTCGCCGTCACTCATAGCCACAAAAACTCCGCGTCACCTACACGCCTACACAACCAGGCGAACAGCGCAGCGCCTTCGC
>JAFUMV010000087.1 GCA_017482485.1 Lachnospiraceae bacterium | reverse complement strand
GGATGTTACGATTCAGGCGCAGGTTCTGGATCTGATGCATCGATTGAGAGAGCAGAACCAGACATCCATGATTATGATTACGCATGATCTTGGTATTATTGCGGAGAGCTGCGACGATGTTGCAGTTATGTATGCAGGAAGTATTGTAGAACAAGGTACACTCAGAGAAGTATTTAATGATACGAAGCATCCGTATACACAGGGATTATTTGATTCGCTGCCAGATATTGAGAATCGAAAAGCGGAGTTAAAACCAATTCCGGGATTAATGCCGGACCCGACAAATCTTCCGGAAGGATGTGCATTTGCGCCTCGCTGTCCATATGCTTCGGAGGAATGTATGCATGTAAAACCGAAGAAATATCAGTTTTCCGAGACGCATGTGGTAGCATGCTCTGCATATGACAAGGCTGATTTCAAGTTGCACAGAGAGGAGGATACCCGTGAGTGATAACATTTTAGAAGTGCGTAATCTTACGAAATTCTTTAAGACAAGCCGCGGAACGCTTCATGCAGTCGATCATATCAATTTCAGTGTCGAGCGGGGAAAGACATTGGGTATTGTTGGTGAGTCTGGATGTGGAAAGTCAACGACCGGATATTGTCTGATGCGTCTGATTGAGCCGACCAGTGGCGAGATTATTTTTAATGGTGAAGATATCAGCAAAAAATCCAACCGTGAAATGAAAAAGTATCGCCAGCAGATGCAGATTGTTTTCCAGGATCCGTTTTCTTCACTGAATCCGAATAAAACAATCCTCCAGGCGATTTCGGAACCAATCCGCGTACATAAAATCCTGACAGATGAGCATGCAATCGAAGCGCGTGTGCTGGAGTTGATGGAAACGGTTGGTCTGGCCGAGCGATTGATCAATTCCTATCCTCATGAACTGGATGGAGGACGTCGGCAGCGAGTTGGTATTGCACGTGCATTGGCACTGAATCCTGAATTTATTGTATGTGATGAACCGGTATCTGCGTTGGATGTTTCTATCCAGGCACAGATTCTGAACCTGATGAAAAAACTGCAGAAAGAGAGAGGATTGACATACATTTTTATCACCCATGATCTAAGTGTCGTAAATCATTTTTCTGATGATATTGCAGTTATGTATTTGGGACAGATCGTAGAGAAGGCACCGGCAGAGGAGTTGTTTGAAAATCCGCTCCATCCGTATACAAAAGCACTTCTTTCAGCCATTCCATATCCGAAAGTGGATAAGAAGAAAGAGAGAATTTTATTAAAAGGCGAAATATCGTCTCCGATCGACCCGAAAGATGTTTGCCGTTTCCAGAGAAGATGTTACTGTGAGCAGGCGGAAGGTTGTCTTGCAAAATGTTCACCAGAATTACGGGAAGTTAGTCCGGGACACTTTGTTGCTTGTCATTGTATTTAAAGAGGGAGCGTTGCGACATGCAGCGCTCCGGATTTTATCATAACATCATTGATAAAGGGGAGCTTATTATGCTGATTATTAAAAACGGAGTCATTCATGATGCGATTCATCCGATTCCATATACTGCTGATATTCTGATCGAGGACAAAAAGATAATCCATATTGATCAAAACATCCAGGAATCGGATGCAGAAATTTTTGATGCTGCAGGACTTGATATTTATCCGGGTTTTATCGATGCTCATTCTCATCTTGGAGTGTTCGGTTTGAGCGGCCAGGCAACCAAAGATGATGCAGAAAAAAATGATCCGGTCACACCACATCATCGAGGGATTGACTGTGTGAATCCATTGGCATTCACATTTCCAAAGGCATTGCAGGCAGGTGTGACCTGCGTTTGTACAGGCCCGGGAAGTGTGGGTGTAATTGCAGGTACACATGTTGCCATGAAAACTTCCGGATATCATTTGGATAAAATGATTGTAAAAAATCCAGTTGCGATGAAAGCTGCTGTCGGTGAAAATCCGAAAACCCATATGAGTAAATTCATCACGACCAGACTTACAATTGCTGCACTGATCCGTGATACGCTTCTTCAGGCAAAAGAGTATAAAGCAAAAAAAGATGCGGCAGTTGAAAATAATTCAACGAAACCACCATATTCCCCTAAATTGGAAGCGCTGATACCGGTCATTGAGAAAAAAATTCCTTTAAAAGTACATGGTTACCGAGTGGACGATTTACAAACGGTGATTCGGATCGCCAAAGAATGCGATATTGATATTACTCTGGAACATGCAGCCGATGCATATATGCTTGCTGATGAGCTTGCAAAAGACAAAATTCCAGTGGCGGTTGGTCCATTTTTTACTCAGCCGAAGCGTTCAGAAACAGAGAACAAATCACCGGAACATGCAGTAGAATTATTCCGCGCAGGTGTATGCGTATCTGTTACGACAGATGATCCGGCAATTTCATCGGAATATCTTGCGCTAAGCGCAGGATTGCTGATGCGCGAAGGTTTATCAGAATTTGAAGCACTTCAGACAATCACGGTCAATCCTGCGAAACATCTTCGTATTGAGGACAGACTTGGTTCCATTACCGTCGGAAAGGATGCAGATTTTGTTCTCGCCAAGGGCTGCCCGATGCAGGTAACAGTCAAGCCGGAAGCGGTCTTTGTGGATGGTTCTCTCGTATATCAAAGGGGGAAATGATTATGAATTTGACCTTCGAGCAGGTAAAATCCGCTGCGAATGGTGCAGTCAGAATTGAATCTGATGAAAGAGGAATTTCGTTTTATCGATTTACAAAGAAACAGGAAGAATGGTACGAAGCTCTTTATCAAAATACTGGTTCCAGATTTTATCAAAATACATTTTCGACTGCGGGAATACGTTTGACGTTTATAACTACAAGTGAAACAATGGAGCTCAAGGTGCTGGCATTGTTAAGCTGCAGCAGAACTTATTTTTCTTTCGATGTATTTGCCGATGGCAAGCTGGTTGATTGTTTAGATAACTTTTCGAATGTAACATTTACCGAAAAATATTCAGAAGCAAAGCTGGAATTAGGTGCGTTTACTAAG
>JAFUMV010000086.1 GCA_017482485.1 Lachnospiraceae bacterium | reverse complement strand
GGGGACTTTGTCTTTTTATGCGGTGGCTCCGATCAGCTGGAACAGGAAATGCCGGGCGCGGCAGTTTATGCCTTTTCTTCTGACTGGGAAGGACTGCCCAATGCGCTGCTGGAAGCCATGGCGCTGGGAATGCCGGTGGTGGCCACGGACTGCCCCTGCGGCGGACCGCGGACGGTGATTGAGCATGAGAAGAACGGTCTTTTGGTGCCCATCATGGATGAGGATGCGATGGCAGCAGGGATTCTGCGGCTGATTGAGGACAGACAGCTGGCAGAAAGATTGGGGCAGGAAGCCGCAAAAATCGGAGAAATTGCCAACGGACAGGCCATTTTTGAACAGTGGCGCGATTATATAGAACAGGTGATTGACGGCAGAGGGTAAGCCGGAATCGGGAAGGACGGAACGAGAAAATGTTTTCATTTGACGACTACAGAGAAATTATTGCAATCATGAAGGAGAGAGGCGATGCCTGCGGATATGAGGACGCCCTTCATAAAGACAGGTTTGTGATCATGCGCCATGATGTAGAGTACAGCGTGGACAGAGCTTATGAGCTTTCCAAAGTGGAAAACGAGATGGATTTTACTTCCACCTGGTTTTTCCAGTGGACCAACAATTCCTATAATATTCTGTCCCGACGCAGTCAGGCGATGATCAATGATATGCATGAAAGAGGGCATCAGATCGGCCTGCATTTCGCGGTAAACGGTTTGACCGATATGAAGGAAATCCGCCGTCAGATTGTGAAGGAAATGCGGATTTTATCCAGCATGTTTGATTTTGAAATCACGCAGTTTTCCGTACACAGACCTTCTGCAGCGGTGCTGGCGGCAAATATCAAGCTGCCCAACGTGATCAATGCCTATCAGGATGAATTTTTCACCTTTGCACCGGAAATCACCGAAGAGACGCCGTTAAAAGTCAAATATATGTCTGATGCCAACCATATCTGGCGTTACGGCTATCCTGACCGTGAGAACATTTTAACCCATGACAAAGTGCAGATTCTGACCCATCCTTTTGCCTGGTGTGAAAAAGGCTATGATAACCGCAATAATTATGCGTCCCTGATCAAGGAAAAGTATGCGGAAATGATTGAAAGCATTGACGGCGAATGTAAGGATTTTGGCGCCTATAAAGAGGAGTTTATGAGCGCTCAGCTGATTCCGGAAAAGGAGTAAGAGCTTATGTGTGGAATTTGCGGTTTTATTTCCAAAAAGGAAATATCCCCGGCACAGTTAAAAAGCATGAATGATACCATGTATCACCGGGGTCCCGATGACCATGGCGAAGAAATTTATCCCTGGGCAGGCGGATTTAGCCTGGGACTGGCGCAGCGGCGTCTTTCCATTCAGGATCTTTCTCCGCTGGGCCATCAGCCCATGCATTCTTCCGATGAGAGAATCAGCGTGGTTTTTAACGGGGAAATATACAACTTTTTAGAACTGCGCAAAGAGCTTTCCGACTATCCGTTCAAATCCACCTGCGATACGGAAGTGATCATTGCGGCTTATTTAAAATGGGGCATTTCCTGCGTGGACCGTTTTCGCGGCATGTTTGCCATCGCGCTGGCGGACCGAAAGGACGGCAAAATTTATCTGGTGCGGGACAGAATCGGTAAAAAGCCCCTGTATTATTGGGCAGAGGAAGGGCATCTGGTGTTTGCCTCCGAGCTAAAAGCTGTTATGACCTGCCCCGGTTTTTCAAAAAATGTCCGGCAGGACGTGATTTCCCGTTATCTGTATCAGCAGTATATCAATGCGCCGGAAACCATTTTTGAACATGTGTACAAACTGGAGCCGGGCGCGGTGCTGACCTGGGACAACGGCCAGATTTCCACGAAAAAATAATGGGATATCAAAGATGTTTATCATAAAATGAGTGCTGACCCGGTGAAGGATTATGGCCAGGCCAAGGCAGAATTAAAAGAGCGGTTAAAAAAAGCGGTGGCAGAGCGGATGATCGCCGATGTGCCTCTGGGCACATTCCTGAGCGGCGGTTATGATTCTTCGCTGATCACGGCCATGGCCCAGGAGCATTCCCAGGAGCCTGTGAAGACGTTTTCCATCGGCTTTCACGAGGAGCGCTATAACGAAGCGAAGTTTGCAAAGCAGGTGGCGGATCATCTGGGAACCCGGCACACGGAGCTTTATATTGACGAAAATGAAATGTTCAAGCTGGTGGAGAGCATTCCCCATTATTATGATGAGCCTTTCGCGGACAGCTCTCAGATTCCCTCCATGCTGGTGGCAGCGCTGGCGCGAAAGGATGTTACGGTGGTGCTTTCCGGAGACGGCGGAGATGAATTTTACTGCGGCTACAACATCTATGAAAATGTGGCCCAGGCCCAGATGCTTGACCTTGCAGGCGGCATGGTGCACGGCCTCTGCAGTCTGCCCGGTTTGAAACAGCTCGGTGTGGCACAAAAGCTGCCCTTTAAGGTTCGCGTGATTGCAGAAAACCGTAACAAAGAGACAAAAACCCAGTTCGGTGCCAGCAATTACATCGTGCGCGCCAATAAAATGGTCGCACAGAAGCAAGGCAATCTGCCCTGCCATTATCAGATCGAAAGCAAATACGGCGTGGACAACTGGCAGATTCGCAGAATGCTTCTGGACATGGATGCTTACCTGCCCGGCGACATTTTGTGCAAGGTGGACAGAGCGACCATGAAATATGCACTGGAAGCCAGATGTCCCATTCTGGATAAGGATGTGATGGAGTATTCGTTCCGAATCCCTCATGAATTTAAATATTGCAGGGGCGACAAAAAGCATATTTTAAAAGATATCGCTTATGACTATATTCCCAGAGAACTGCTGGACCGCCCCAAGGTGGGCTTTGGCGTACCGCTGGATAAGTGGCTGAGGGGGCCTTTAAAGGAACAGCTGCTGGATTACAGTGACAGAGATTTCCTGAAAAAACAGGGTATTTTCGATGCGGATTACGTGTCTGACATGATCCGCACCTACCTGGTGACGGGAGACGGCGGCCCGGCTACCGGCGCCAACTATTCCAAACTGTCCTGGTCCTTCTTTGTGTTCCAGCAGTGGTATCAGTACTTTATGTGACAGTTCAGACATGCGCCGACTTATGAATGGCAGGTATGAACTGATACGATGTAACAGGAGTGATTTATGGAAACGAAAAAAAGGCACGTTGCCTTTTATATCGGTTCGCTCAATAAAGGCGGCGCGGAGCGGGTTTTTGTCAACCTGGCAAAGTATTTTGCTTCCCGGGGCTATCGGGTGACTATGGTCACCCAGTACCGGCTGGAGAATGAATACGAGCTGCCGCCGGGGGTGGATCGGATTATTTCGGATATTACAAAAGAAGAAGAGGGCGGGCGAATGGCCAATTTCGTCCGCCGCTACACAAAGCTGCGCCGGATTTTTAAGGAAATCGGCGCGGATGTGGTGCTTTCCACCATCGGGAAAAATAATTTCATGGCACTGTGTGCCAATTTCTTTCTTCCTACCAAAGTGGTGGTTTCCGTGGTGGCAGAGCCCACCGAGGAATATCCGTCAAAAGCCATGCGGCTTTTGGCAAAGACGCTGTTTTACTTTGCGGACGGCATTGTGATGCAGACCACCGATGCGGTGAAATTTTTTCAGAAGAGTCTGCAGAAAAAGTGTACCATCCTGAAAAATTCCTTAAATCCGATCTTTGTGCGTCCCCGCTATGAGGGACCGCGCCGCCAGGAAATCGTGGCGGTAGGCCGGGTGGATCAAAACAAAAATCACCGCATGATCATCCGCGCCTTTGAACAGATCGCGGATCGTTTTCCGGACAGCCGCCTGACGATTTACGGTAACGGAGAACTGCGGGAAACACTTCTGGAGGAAATCTGCGGCAAAAACCTGCAGGATCGTATTTTCATGCCCGGCGCTGTCACCGACGTGCCCGACCGCATCGAAAAAGCCTACGCTTTCGTCCTTGCATCTTTTACCGAAGGCATGCCAAACACACTGCTGGAGGCCATGTCTCTGGGCCTTGCCTGCATTTCCACAGACTGTCCCTGCGGCGGTCCGAAAGATATCATTAAAGATGGAGAGAATGGATTTCTGGTGCCGGTGGATGACAGCGATGCCCTGGCGGCACGTCTGGCAGAACTTTTGAGCGACCCGGCAAAGGCTGATGCGATGGGCCGCCGCGCTGCCAAGCTGCAGCAGGATTACCGCCCGGACAAAGTCAACCGGGAATGGGAAACGTATTTTGCCGGTATTGTTGGGAAAAAATGGATGTGATGCAACGTCATGGGCAGGTTCCTATGGGCCAGGTCGGAGGCGGTCCTGCCCGGAGCGCAGATGAGCAGCCCAGTGCAGTGCTGTGTCAGTCTGAGCGGCGCCGGCCTGCCTGAGCGGCGCCGGCCGGTGCTGGCCTGCCTGAGCGGTGCTGGTCTGCCTGAGCGGCGCGGGGTATATACAGGGAAAATGAGCTGAAATACCCCAAATTGAAGTGAAATTCAGCTCAATTTAGCTGCTGGAGGGTATATGGAGCTGAAAAGATCAAAAATACCCCGGAAAATGCCAGAAGGCGGGGTAACGGAGAAGATTTCCTGGCTATATACCCCAAAAGGCTGATTTTGGCATGAAATATAGCTCAAAACGGGGCATTTTCGGAGAAAAATTTCTGATATACCCTGCAGTGGAGGACAAATAGGCCCAGAAGGTGTAAACTCCTCAGAAGGTGTAAAATCTCCAAATGCATCTGGCAATATGGGGCGTTTCATGTTATACTAATCTGATACAGACGGACTGCATACGCGAGGCGGCCGCCAACAGGGGCTGCATCTGCCTGCAGCCGCTTTGCGCATGCAGTCCAATAACCACAGGAGGTTACCATGACAAGAGAAGAAGTATTTGAAAAGTTAAATGAAGTTTTTCAGGATGTATTCGATGATGAATCCATCACTGTGACAGATACAACAACCTCAGATGATATCGAAGACTGGGATTCTTTGGAGCACATCAACCTGATGGCAGCAGTTGAATTCGAATTCGGCATCAAGTTCTCCATGGGACAGGTTGTGACCATGAAGAATGTGGGAGAAATGGTTGACATTATTCTGGAGAAAATAGGATGAGCATTACTTCCTTTTACTTCCTGTGTTTTTTTGCGGCAGCACTTTTGATTTATTATGTGATACCGAAAAAGGCGCAGTGGGGATTTTTGCTGCTGCTAAGCATCGCCTATTTCATGACCTCTGCAGAAGTGAAAGATGGCGGAGGCTGGTATCTGATCTGTTATCCGGCGGTCGCTGTGGCAGCAGTCTATATTGCAGCAAGAGTGATTGACAGAACAAAAGAGCAGAAGAGAAAGAGGGCTGCTCTTATTTGTGCTGTCATTTTCTGCGTTGGGCTTTTGTGTACCTTGAAGTTTTTGGGACTGCCTTTGCTGGTGCCCATGGGAATTTCTTTTTACACACTGACGCTTATGGGATATCTGTTTGATGTCTATTACGAGATTGGCAGGGTGCAGACGAACTACTTCAAACTGCTGCTGTTTGGCTGTTATTTTCCGACCATGATTTCCGGCCCCATCGTGAAATACAAAGAGATGGAAGGCCAGATGTTTGAAGGACATGACCTGGATTATCGCCGGGTTACCTGGGGAATGCAGCGCATGCTGTGGGGTTTTTTTAAAAAGCTTGTCATCGCAGAGCGTATGGCGGTAATTGCCAATCAGATTTTTAACAATTATACCGATTATGACGGTTTTATGATCTGGATCGGCGCTATTGCCTTTACCTTCCAGCTGTATGCGGACTTCGCCGGCTGTATGGATATTGTGCTGGGCATTTCCGAGTGCTTCGGCATCATTTTGCCGGAGAATTTCGATGCGCCCTTTCTTGCAAGAAATATTTCCGAATACTGGCGCAGATGGCATATGACTTTGGGAACCTGGCTGAGGGAGTATCTGTTTTATCCGCTGCTTCGAACGAAGTTTTTCATGACTTTACCTAAGAAGTTAAAGGAAAAAGTGGGAAAGAAGAAAGCCAAACAGATCACCACCTTTTCCGCGATGTTCATTCTCTGGTTTACCATTGGCTACTGGCATGGCGGAACCTGGAATTTCATCATCGGTTCCGGTCTGCTGCACTGGTTTTATATCGTCAGCGGAGAGCTGATGGAGCCTGTCTTTGTGAAATGGCGTGCAAAGCTTCATATTAATGTGGACAGCAAGGGTTTCATTTTTTTCCAGAGACTGCGCACTTTCCTTCTGGTGACGCTGGGATTGATTTTCTTCAGAAGTGCTACGGTGCCGGATGCGCTGCGCATGATCGGCAGAGGTTTTTCCGCTTTCAATCCCCAGGTGCTTGTAAATGGAGCTGTCTTTGAACTGGGACTGGACTGGGTTGAAGTGGTGATTGCGATTGTGTCCATCGTGATTTTTGAATGGGTGACGGTGAAACAGCAAAAGGGCTGGATGCGGGAGCGTCTGGAAAAAATGCCTGTTGCGCTGCGCTGGATTATTTTGTATGCGCTGCTGTTTTATGTGATTTGCTGGGCCAGTACGGACCGGGATACAGCGCATCAGAGTTCATTTATCAGAATTTTAAGGTTTAAAAATCCGGTGTCAGGCAACTGGCGCTTAGGAAATGACGTCTGTGACAGACAGGAGTAATTATGACAAAGAAACAGGCTTTGAAGGCGGCCCTGTTTGTGCTGGGCTTTCTTTTCATCCTGAGAACGGTTACTTATGTCATCCGCACAAATGGGGATGTGAAAGACCGTTTTGTTGGATTTTATGCAGAAGAAAAAGATACAATCGATGTGATTATGGTAGGCTCCAGTCCGGTTTATCCCACCTACAGCGCACCGAAGCTGTACGGAGAACATGGAATTGTGGCTTATCCGCTCTCTTCCAACAGTCAGCGTCCCAAGGCGATTCGTTATCTGATTCGGGAAGCGTTAAAAACGCAGAATCCGTCGCTGTTTATCATTGAGCTGAGAATGTTTACCATGCCCGATGAAGAATGGGAGGAGAATATGGTGTTCACCAGAGGTGTCACCGATAACATGAAATATTCCTTAAACCGGATTCAGGCGATCAATGCGCTGGTGAGCAACAAGGAAGAACGATATACCTATTATTTTGATATTTTCAAATATCATTCCAACTGGAAAACGCTGTTTCTGCCCAGCCAGCTGGTCTGCTGGGATTATGAAGAGGCGGATCCGCTGAAAGGACTGGCCATCAAGACGGGAGTAGGGCCCACAGAACTTAAGGACATGTCTTATGTGACAGAGGCCCAGGCACCTACGGACGAACAGGTGGGCGTATTATATGATCTGCTGGACTATCTTGGGGAAACGGACAAGCAGGTGCTGTTCATTATTTCTCCCTATGTGATGGAGGAAGCCGCAAAGGCACAGTACAATTACATCATTCCCATCATTGAAGAGGCAGGGTATGATGTGCTGGATCTCAATGAGCACGTGGAGGAAATCGGCATTGATTTCTCCATGGACACCTATGATTACGGCAGCCATGTGAACGCGCTGGGAGAAGCAAAATGTACTGCTTTTCTCGGAAAATATCTGGAAGAAAATTATGACCTTCCGGACCGCAGAGGCAACGAAACCTATGCAAGCTGGGAAGATGCCTGGGAATTATATCAGGTCGAGCAGGCCAAGGCCGAGGCCAGCTGCCTGGAAGACATCGCAAATGAAAAATGGACAGAGCTGATTGATTAAAATGGCGCCATGCCCCGGAAATAAGCTGCTGCACTCCGGAGAGGCGCAGCGCCGTCGCCTTAGGCAGAGCGCTTTGCAGCCAGAAAAGAGAAAGGAGGAGCCATGTGCGGCATCGCAGGATTTTGTAATCGCCAGGAAAACTGGAAAAGAGATATTGAAATCATGAAAAACCGGATGGCACACCGGGGACCCGATGGGGATGGCATCTGGGCAGATGAGGGAAAAAATGTGGTGTTTGGCCATAAGCGACTTTCCATTCTGGATTTATCGCCGGGCGGCGCACAGCCCATGGTTTCCCACAGCGGGCGATTTGTGATCTGCTATAACGGAGAAATTTACAATTATAAGGAAGTGGAAGAAAAGCTTCGGGCAGATGGGCATGTGACCAGCCTGCACGGGACTTCCGATACGGAGGTGCTTCTGGAAGCGCTGGAAGCCTATGGCGTGAAAAAAGGAATTTCTCTCTGCAAGGGAATGTTCGCCATCGCACTTTTTGACCGACAGGAGAAGGAACTCTGGCTTTTGCGCGACCGTGTGGGAGAAAAGCCTCTCTATTACGGCTTTGTGGGAAACAGCTTCGTATTTGCTTCTGAAATCGGATGTATTTCGGCGCTGCCGGATTTTGACAATCCCATCAACAGGGATGTGCTGGATATTTACATGATTCATGGTTATATTCCGGCACCCCATACCATATATGAAGGCATTTTCAAACTGGAGCCGGGCAAGCTGCTTCGGACAAAGGCGCCCTATCGGGAGTTTACGGAAGAAACCTGGTGGTCCATGGCGGAAATTGCGAAGTATGGTCAAAATCACCTGTTCCAGGGAAGCCGCCAGGAAGCTTCTGAGGAACTGGAGCGTCTTTTGAAAAACGCGATTCAGGGACAGATGGTGGCGGACGTGCCGCTGGGAGCCTTTTTGTCCGCCGGGATAGACAGCTCCACCATCGTATCGCTGATGCAGTCTTTATCCGACCGGAAGGTGAGAACATTTACCATCGGCATGGAGGATCCGGCCTATAATGAGGCGGCGATCGCAAAGCAGATTGCGGCGCATCTGGGGACGGACCACACCGAAATGTATATTACCGAAAAAGACGCGAAGGAAGTGATTCCGACGCTTTCTCATATGTTTGGAGAGCCCTTTGCAGACTCTTCGCAGATTCCCACGTTTCTGGTGAGCAAACTGACAAAACAGCACGTGACGGTTTCTCTGTCCGGTGACGCCGGGGATGAGCTGTTTTGCGGGTATTCGACCTACGGTTCTGTGCCCGGGGCCTGGGATAAAATGAAAAAGATTCCGTTCGGGCTTCGCAGCATGGCAAGCCGCCGGCTGACGGAGGGATTTTTATCGAAAAAAGAAAACAATGTGACCCGGGGAATGCTTCTTTCGGCAAAAAATCCGGAGGAGCTTTACGCCCTTTCCGATCTGTCGGAACCCTTTTTGGGAAAGCTGACAAAGGAGCCGGGAAAAGCGGGCTGTATTTTCAATGAATATCAGAGCGGATTTCTGCCGGGGGTGGAAAACAATCTGATGCTCATGGATCTTTTAATGTATCATCCCGATGATATTCTGGTGAAGGTGGACCGGACGGCCATGGCGGTGTCTCTGGAAAGCCGTGTGCCCATGCTGGATCGGGATGTGGTGGAATTTGCGTGGACCCTTCCCATTTCCATGAAGCGGGAAAACGGCGTGGGCAAGCTGGTGCTTCGGGATGTGCTGTATCGCTATGTGCCCAGAGAGCTGATGGAACGGCCCAAGAAGGGCTTTGCAATACCGATTCAGAAGTGGCTGAAAGAGCCGGGACTTTATGACTGGGCCCGGGAGCTTCTGGACGAACGAAAGATTGAAAAAGAAGGATACTTTGATTCTGCGGCGATCAGAAGACTTTGGGAAGACTATACCCAAAGAGGAATCTGGCGCAAACAGATCTGGCATCTGTTGCAATTCGAAGCGTTTCTGGCGACAGCCAAATGAAAGAAAAATGAGAAGCGTTTCCGGCGACAGCCGAATGAAAGAGAAACGAGAAGCGTTTCTGGCGACAGCCAAATGAAAGAAAAATGAGAAGCATTTTCAGGAAGGGATCTGAGCTGCTCAGCACAAGGGAGAACAGGTATGAGTATGAACGCAGCGAAAAACCGCATATTGATTCTGGGAGCGGCAGGTTTTATCGGTACCAACCTGACGCTGCGTCTGCTGGAAGAAAAGGAGCGCCTTTTGCTCTTTGACCGTCCGGATGCAGTTTATCCTGCAAAAGTACAGAAGGCCATCCGAGACGGGAAGGCCGGCAGGATTGACGGCTCTTTTAGCGAACCGAATGCAGAGGGGTGGCTTACCCTTATTCCGCAGCTTTTTGAAGTGGACACGGTCTATCACCTGATCAGCACCACCTGTCCTACAAACTCCAATCAGGATGTGGCGGTGGAAATGGAAGAGAACCTGATTGCCACTGTGCGTTTTCTGGATGCCTGTGTGAAAGCGGGGGTAAAAAAAGTGGTCTTTTTATCCTCCGGCGGGACGGTGTACGGCAAGGAGCATACCGGCATCTGTCGGGAAGAGGAAGAAGCCTTTCCCATCACATCCTATGGCGTGCAGAAGCTGGCCATCGAAAAAATGCTCTATCTGTATCACGAAATGTACGGATTGGATTATCGGATTGTACGCCTTTCCAATCCTTACGGCCCCTACCAGCGGCCAAACGGCGTTCAGGGTGTGGTGACCACCTTTACCTGGAAAGCGTTGAACGGACAGCCCATTGAGATTTACGGCGACGGCAGCGTTGTGCGCGACTATATCTATATCTCCGATGCCATTGACGGCATTTTAAAAATAGCCCGGGGCGAGAAAAAAAACCGTCTCTACAATCTGGGCAGAGGCGAAGGGCGCTCCGTGGCGGATGTGGTGGAGGCCATCACGAAGGTGCTGGGAAAACGGCCCGAAGTGATTTACAGACCCACAAGACCGGTGGATGTGCCGGTGAATGTGCTGGACATCAGCCGCTTTAAGGAAGATTTCGGCACGTTTGAACCGGTTTCGCTGCAGACGGGCATCCGCAGACTTTTGGATTTTTTTACTGAGCAGGAGGCTTGATGTTTTGAAAATCATGGAAAATTATCAGCCAAAGCCGATTCCGCAAGAAAAGCAGACGGAAAAAATTACTGTGGCAGTGGCTGTTTACAATAGCGATTCTTATCTGGACAGGACGATACAGTCGATTCTAAATCAGACTTATAAAAATCTGGAAGTGATTCTGGTGGACGATGGCTCGACGGACAACTGTCCGGCCATTTGCGATAAATATGCGGCGCAGGATCCCAGAGTGAGGGTGATTCATAAGAAAAACGGAGGCCTCTACACCAGCCGTAATGTTGGAATGGAAGCCGCAACAGGGGACTATCTGGCTTTTATGGACGGAGATGACTGGATCGATCCGGACATGTACGAAAATCTGCTTTCTGCCATCAAAGAGCAGGATGCGGAACTGGCGGTGTGCCGCTACAAATGGGTCTATCAGGACGAAACCGTGGATATTTCCACCGGAAATGCCGCTGTTTTTGAAGGACAGGAAATTCTGGAAAAATATCTGGAAGAAGATGACGCCTTTCAGATTCAGAACGCTGCCTGGAACAAATTGTATAAACGTTCCATTCTGGGCGATCTGAAATTTCCGGCGCGCTGGTATGAAGACATGTTTTATACCATTCAGCTTTTAAACAAGCCAAAGCGCAGCATTTATCTGGACCGGGCGTATCATAACTACATCTGTGACCGCTCTGCCAGCATCATGAATAAAGGTGTGAATAAACGGATTTTTTCCGATCTGATTCCCAATCTGTATGACAGAAGCGAATACCTTCGCAAAATCGGCAGAGAGGACCTTGCGCTTTTGCAGGATTATTTCATGTATAAAAGACTTTTGATTTTTTATACCCAGGTGCACAGAAGCAATTCTCCTGAAAAAAAGGAGTACAAAGCTTTTCTGACCCAGAAAATCCGTGCCGGAAAGGAAAACTATCCGGCAGTTTATGCAATTCCGCAGGCCAATCCAAATGAATACCGTAAAATGAAAATCTTTTTAACCTCGCCTGCGTTATATAATATGACGATGTGGTTAAATGACAGGTTTATTTTACCCATAAAGGCGAAACGGGCGGCAAGGCAGCAATAACCGCCGCAAAATAGGAAATGACAGCAGAGTAACGAAAAAAGGAGAAGCGCATGCTCGAACTCATCATTCTCTGGGCTTATATGGCAGTGCTCAATACCTGTATCGGTATGGGCGTCCTGCACCTCGTATATAAACTGACCGGCAGAAAGACAAAGGCACCGGAAATTATGGACAGCCTGCTGGCCGGTGTGGTTACAATCATCGCATATGCTCAGGCTTTCAGCATTTTCGGAAAAGTTGGGGCGCTGGCTCATCTTCTGATGCTTCTGGCCGGTGTGGTCAGCGTCATAGCCTGCAGATCGACATTTTTGAACATGATAAAAAAATGGAAAAAAGTTCTGTTTTCCTGGGAGGGCGCAGTTTATCTGCTTTTTGTGATCATGACAGCCTACTGCGCATCCAGAGGGATACAGCATACGGATACGGGCATCTACCATGCCCAGGCGATTCGCTGGTACGAGGAGTATGGTCTGGTAAAAGGACTTGGAAATCTGCAGCTGCATCATGCTTATAACAGCGCATCGCTGGCCTATGCGGCGATCTTTTCCATGAAATGGCTGGTGGGGCAGTCCCTGCATCCCACCTCCGGCTTTTTGCAGGCAGTTTTGTGTGTCTGGGCGCTGTATGGCCTGAAAGATTTTTTTAAACATGAAAATCATGCGGCGGACGGCTGCCGTCTTGCAATTTTGCTTCACGCGCTGGTCTATGCGGAGAGCATCATGTCTCCGGCCACAGACCACACCACGATGCTTCTGGCGCTCTGGGTGATGACCCGCTGGGCACAGATCGCCTGCGAAGAAACTTATCCGGAAAAAACAGACCGCTATGCTCTTTTATGTGTGGCGATCGTATGCATCACCACCTGCAAGCTTTCTGCGGGTCTGATGGTGATTCTTGTGATTTATCCGGCAGTATATTTGCTGAAAGGAAAAGAATGGAAGAAAATCGGCGTTTATCTGACCCTGGGAATTCTGTGCCTAATCCCTTTCCTGGTGCGAAATTATCTGATTTCCGGGTGGCTGATTTATCCCTTTGCCGCTGTCGATCTTTTCAGTGTGGACTGGAAGATTCCGGTCAATTATCTGGAAGTGGATTCGGCTCAGATCAAGGTTTACGGAAGAAATGTGTATGATGTGACAAAGGTGAATGATCCGGTCAGTGCATGGTTTCCGGTCTGGTGGGAGGCCAAAGACAGCTACGAGAAGATGCTGCTTACTGCAAATCTCCTCGCAGTTCCCATGGGACTGCTTGCAGTATTTTACAAGCTGCTTAAAAAGAAGGAAATTCGCTGGGATCTGGTGCTTCTGGGCGCAGCCGCATTCGCCTGCCTGGTGGGCTGGTTTTTGCTGGCGCCTTTCATCCGCTACGGACTGGCGTTTCTGCTGGTATTCCCGCTGCTGGTGCTGGGATGCTGGTTAAAAAAGATGCAAAACGGCCCTGTGCGGATTATTTCAGGCTTTGGATGTGCTGCCATATTTTTGAGCCTGTGTATGTACTGGGATTACTATGTGTTAAAGGATGTGGTCTGGGTGAAACAGCACCTGACAGATCCCTGCTATATCAAGCAGCAGGATTATGACCAGGTGGAGGTAGGCACAATCCAGATGGATTCTCTGACGGTTTATTATCCCATCAACAGTGACAATATGAGTTATCATGATTTCCCGGCAACCGCTTATAAGATGTTTGGAGAACGGTGTGAAATGCGGGGAGATTCCATTGAGGACGGTTTCAGGGCGAAGGGATGATGAAAACTCATCGCCTGTGCTGTGCAGGCGGCAGAAAAAGAAACCGCGCACTTTCAGGGAGGCAGTATGGTAGGAGTACAGATGTCCGGAGGACTGGGCAATCAGATGTTTGAATATGCGCTCTATTTGAAGCTTCGCTCCATGGGAAAAGATGTCAAAATGGACGACTTTACCTGTTATGGACCGGGAGAGCGGCCAAAACAGCTGGATGTGTTCGGCGTCAGCTATGATGTGCTCACAAAAGAGGAGTACAATGGGCTGACGGATTCCTGGATGCAGCCCTGGCACCGCGTGCGCAGAAAGCTGAGCGGACGAAAGGACCTTTCCTATCGGGAGAAAAGCAGCAATTTTGATCCGGAGGTGCTTACAAAAGAACCGGCTTTATTGCTTGGATATTTTCAATCCGAAAAATACTTTGAAGACATCAAAGATCAGGTGAGAGAGGCGTTCATTTTCCGCAACTTTTCCCCTTCAAAGCAGACGAGAGCGTATGAAAAAATGATCGACACCAGTTTTTCGGTCAGCGTACACATACGCCGGGGCGATTACCTGAAAGCCGAAAATGTAAAGCAGTTCGGCGATATCTGCAACAACGGTTACTATGAGCGGGCCATCGGGCGGATGAAGGAATTGTTTCCGCAGGCGCGTTTTTATATTTTTTCCAATGATCCCGAATGGACAAAAAAGCATTTTACAGGGCCGGAATTTGTGCCGGTGATCTGCAACGATGAGAAAAGCGGCTATGGGGACATGTATCTGATGAGCAAGTGCCGCCATCACATCATCGCCAACAGCTCCTTCTCCTGGTGGGGCGCCTGGCTGAATACAAATCCGGATAAAAAGGTGATTGCACCTGCAAAATGGTTTGCAGACCGTGTATGTTGCGATATTTATACGCAGGAAATGGAAAGACTATGATCGGAACTCAAATTTTAGAAGGACAGGGCCTTGGCAACCGGCTGTTTTGTTATGTCACAGCCAGATGTGCAGCGCTCGAAAAAAATGCGGAGTTTGGCCTGATGGGTGCTGATATTTTAAGAAAAAGCCTGTCCGGGAAAAACGGTGAGCCCTATATGGATCTCTGGATGGGAAAAGAAGCTTCACCGGAAGATTTTTCACAGAGATACGAAGAAAAGGAAGAGCGCATTTTTACCGGTACATGCGGACATGATCTGGAACACGGCTGCTATGTGGCCGGGGCCGATGAAGGAGTGCTGAAGGCTGCTGACGGGACCCTTTTGATGGGAAATCTGCAGGCGGAATGTTATTTTGAAAAATATAAGGAAGAAATCAGGAAGTGGCTGAAAGTAAAGCCCGAGTATGAAACCTTTGCATACAGCAGAGATAACCTTTGCGTGCTCAACATGCGGGGCGGGGAGTATACTGGTGAACCGGCCCTTTATCTCAGAAAAAAATACTGGACGGATGCGATGAAACACATGAAGCAGATCCGCCCGGACATGGAATTTATGATTGTGACCGATGACGTGGAAGCGGCCCATAAGCTTCTGCCCGGCATTGAGGCCCATCATTTCACGCCGGATAAGGACTATGTGGTGGTAAAGAATGCGAAATATCTGATTATTTCCAATTCCTCCTTCGCGTTTTTCCCGGCTTATACTTCGGAAACGGTAAAAAAAGTGATTGCGCCGAAATACTGGGCCCGGCACAATGTTTCGGACGGCTATTGGGCATCGGAACAGAATATATACTCCGGATTTATGTATCTGGACAGAAAAGGAAAGCTCTTTTCGGCAGAAGCGTGTAAAAAGGAGCTTGAGGAATATAAAAAGGTTTCTGCGAAGTTTCAGAACAGAAAGCAGAAGCCGGATGGATTAAAGAAGAAATGGATGAAGCTGGAAGCGGCTTTTTTCTATAAATGGTATTATGCGGTGCGGGCGGGCAGAAGTCTGAAACGCCGTTTGAAATGTATTTTGGGAAAAGAGGAAAACAAATGAAGTTATTCAAAAGAGTTTTGGCTGTGATGACAGCCAGACAGAAATCAAAACTGATTGTGCTGTTTGTCATGATGCTGATCGGCGCCTTTTTAGAGACCATCGGAACTTCCCTGCTTTTGCCGTTTATCACGGTAGCCATGTCGCCGGAGTCCATTCAGGATAATGAAAATCTGGCCATCGTTTTTGATATTTTCGGATTTCAGAGTACTAACGCATTTTTACTCTTTTTGGTGGTGGTGCTGATCGGTATTTATCTGGGAAAAAATATTTATCTTTATTTTTTGTATTACAGCCAGTACAAATTCATCTATGACGGACAGTATGAGACATCCCGCAAGCTTTTCAGGGAATATGTGAAGCGCCCCTATGAATTTTTCCTGGATGCAAGCACCCCCGTCATGATGCGCCATATCATGAGTGATGTGTCCGGCGTCTACAGCCTGCTTTTGACCATGCTGCAGTTTATGACAGAAGTGATTATTTTCGTTGCGCTGATCATCGTTTCCATCGTGGTCAACCCGGTGATGACCATCATTATGGGCGCATTGCTGGTGGGCATCATTCTGATCAACAAAAAGGTTCTGGGCCCCATCTTGAGAAAGTTTGGCCATCAGGTGCAGATCAACAGCGCCCTGACAACCAAATGGATGATGCAGGCCATCAACGGCATCAAGGAAGCGAAGGTGCTTCACAAAGAGGATTATTTTGCAGAACAGTATGAAAAGAGTGCAAAGAGCCAGAGCCAGATTTTGAAAAAACAGAATTCGCTGCAGAACCTGCCCCGCCTTTCCATCGAAACCGTGATTATGGTAGGCCTGCTTGTGCTGGTGGGAACCCTGCTTTTGGGCGGCGGCTCCTTAAATTCCATGCTGGGACAGA
Organism: Lachnospiraceae bacterium; assembly: GCA_017482485.1. Classification (GTDB taxonomy): domain Bacteria; phylum Bacillota; class Clostridia; order Lachnospirales; family Lachnospiraceae; genus Gallintestinimicrobium. The sequence continues at coordinate 26,528 of JAFUMV010000086.1, read as the reverse complement.
TCGCAGTGCTTGCCTATGTTGCCATGCGTATCATGCCCAGCGCCAACCGCCTGGTTTCCTCCATCAATACAATGGCTTATTATGAGCCTTCTCTGACCGCAGTGGAAAATATCATTCAGGAAAGCAACAAAAAAGAAGCGATTCTGATTGAAAAACATGAAACAGTACCCATGACCTTTGAAAAAGAGGTGGCGCTGGAACATATCACTTATGCGTATCCCAATACGGATAAGAACATTTTACAGGATGCGGGCGTGACCATTCCCATCGGAAAATCCGTGGGCTTTGTGGGGCCTTCCGGTGCCGGAAAATCCACAGCAGTGGATATTCTTCTGGGGCTTTTGGTTCCGCAGAGCGGCAAAGTTACCGTGGACGGTGTGGACATTACCATCAATATGCCCGGCTGGTATCAGAAGGTTGGATACGTGCCCCAGATGATTTTTATGCTGGATGACACCATCCGCAACAATGTGGCATATGGCGTGGATGAAAAAGATATTTCTGATGAGCAGGTATGGTATGCATTAAAAGAAGCACAGCTGGATGAATTCGTGCGCACTCTGCCGGAGGGCCTCAATACCAGCATCGGTGAGCGGGGCGTGCGTCTGTCCGGCGGACAGCGGCAGCGTATCGGTATTGCCCGGGCCATGTATACCGATCCTCTGATCATGATTTTTGATGAAGCCACCAGCGCGCTGGACAATGAAACAGAGGCAGCTATCATGGAGGCCATCGAACGTCTCCACGGCAGAAAGACGCTGCTGATCATCGCCCATCGCCTGACCACCATCGAAAAGTGCGATGCGGTATACCGCGTGGAAAATCAGAAGTTTACGCGCGAAAGATGAGCTGTGTGTGGTTCCCTTGCGGGAAGATGGCGCGTTTGACGGAGATATAATGCTGAGGCATGGAGGAAAAAATGTCGAAAACGGATGTTTTTTTTGTCATTCACAATTTTCATACGGTGCCCGAAAAGCTGTTGTCCTATGCATCCGATTACGTGTTGTTTGATGCCACGGATGACGATGAGGGAAAGACCAGAAGCTGCCTGACAAAAGCAGGAATCAGCTGGCAGCCGGTAAAAAACACCGGACACAATATCACCACCTATTTTCAGTGGATTTACGACAATTATGAAAGTCTGCCGGAGGTTTTTGCACTGTTAAAAGGCAACATTCTGGGCAGACACTGCAGTGAGGAATATTTTGAAAGGGTTTGCCGAAATACCTGGTTTACCTACCTGTATGAGGATAAAGGCGGCAGGCAAAAGTTCGCCAAAAGCGATGGCGCTGCCGGTCCAGGGACAGCCTTTTATGCCACAGAAAGTCAGTTTGTGGAGGTGAACAATTCCTGGTATGCCACTTCGGAGAATCACCCGCACAGATATTTTGACAGCTATGATGATCTGCTGAAATTCATTTACAAAGATCCGGTGGTGCCCCGGTACTGTCTGTTTTCGCCGGGCGCCTGCTATATTGTAAGAAAAGAACAGGTGCAGATGCACAGCCCTGTTTTTTATAAAAACCTGATCAAACTGATGGATTATGGAATCGCCCCCAATTTTCCTTCGGAGGCCCATCAGATCGAGCGGATGCTGCCGACCATTTTCGAGATGCGCTATGAGGTGAACCCCTGGATGGAGGAGGAAGCACTGTTTGATCAGGAGCTGGAAAAACGCAGACACATTATGGACCAAAAGCAGGCAGCAAAGCAGCAGGCGGCGGAAAACCTTACTTTTAAGAGGCTGCGCAGACTGCTGCGGCCGCTGAAAAAGTATTTGAAAAAATAGAGGAAAATAAAAAAGCAAGTAAAACGGGGGAAACCTTATGGAATGGAAAGACGGAAAGCTGCAGCTGCCCAATGTGACGCTGATGTGCATGACCAGTGTAAAAGTCATGGAAAGCGTTCAGGCGATGCTTTACAGTATGCGAAAGATCGATTTCGGAGATGCTGTGCTTATCACACACAAAAAGCCCATTTATCTGCCCAAATCGATTCGGTATTCCCACACTTCAAAGCTGACGGATATCGACTGTTTCAATTATAAAATGCTATATGAACTGGGAGATCACATCCATACGGATTACGTGATGATCGTACATTATGACGGCTTTGTCGTAAATCCGCAGATGTGGCGGGATGAGTTTTTGGAATATGACTATATCGGCGCTCCCTGGCCTGTTCCCAATGATGATTTCACTTATCGTGACATTAACGGCAATCTCTGCCGCGTGGGAAACAGCGTGGGCATCCGCAGCAAAAAACTGCTGGATTTCCCGAAGCAGGCCAATCTGCCCTTCGAAGGAGATCATGGATATTTTCATGAAGACGGATTTCTGTGCGTGAAAAATAAACATCTGGTGGAGGCTGCAGGCATGAGAATTGCGCCGCTGGAGGTGGCAAAGTACTTTTCCCATGAAACCATGATACCGGAGATTGAAGGGATCACGCCTTTCGCGTTTCATAAGTGGGCAGGAAGCAACGCCGGATATCTGAAGTTTCGGGGAAAGCCGGAGCTTCTTTTGCGGGCGGAGCGGAAACTGAAACGGATGATGAAAATAGGAGGATGACATGGTATACGATTGTTTTCAATTTTTCAATGAACTGGATATTTTAAAGCTGCGCATGCATGTGCTCAACGATGTGGTGGACAAGTTTGTGATCAGCGAATCCACCGTAACTTTTTCCGGGGATAAGAAACCTCTGTATTTTCAGGAAAATCAGGAGATGTTTGCAGAATTTAAGGACAAAATCATTCACAGAGTGGTGGAGGATTCCCCCATGGGCCCCGATACCAATGCTTTTATGCGTGACAGTCACCAGAAGCAGGCTGTGGCAAGAGGACTGGCGGGGGCAAAGGAGGACGATGTGATCATCTTCTCCGATGTGGATGAAATCCCCAATCCCGAAGCTGTGAAATGGGTGCTTGATCACATTGAGGACGGAAAAATCTATGCGCTGGCACAGCGGAATTTCTACTGCTATGTGGACATGGAAGAAAAATCGGGAAACCTTCTGTCTGTCACAGGAGAGTTTGAGGGATTTACCGGCAGAGACAGAAAGTGGCTGGGCACCAAGATCTGCAAATACAGCATGCTTAAAAATTATACAACGGAACAGCTGCGCGACAAAGAGCAGAAGCATCTGATGGTGCGTGTGCCAGACGGCGGCTGGCATTTTTCCTATATGGGCGGCGGCAAAAACGAATCCGTGGAAGCGCGGGTGAAGCATAAGATTAAGAGCGCGGCGCATCAGGAATATAACAACCGTTCCACCCTTTCCAAAGTGAAAAAGAACATTAAAAATCATCAGGATATTCTGGGCAGAGAGACAGACTTTCAGATTGTGACCGTGGATGAAAGCTATCCGGTATACTTGAGAGAGCATCTGGAGGAATATCGTTATCTGATGTATCCCCCCAGAAAGAGCCTGTTTGATAAGCTGCTTGGAAAGTGAGAGACGGGCAGAAAAATTGGATGACGCCGGAACGTGCAGCACAAGATAGCTGCAGTACGGCGGCAGGCGAAGGAGAAGACGATGCCGAAAGTATCGATTTGTATTCCTGCTTACAAAAATGCGGCGGGAATTAAAAGGCTTCTGGATTCGGTTCGGGAGCAGAGCTTTCAGGATTATGAAGTGATTCTGACCGATGATTCACCGGATGAATCGGTAAAGGAAACGGCACAAAACAGCTCAATTGGCACGCTGCAGTACTATAAAAATGAAAAAAGACTGGGCGCAACAGCCAACTGGAATGAAGCGGTCCGCCGTGCAAAGGGTGAATATATCAAAATTATGCACCATGATGACTGGTTTGCCAATTCTCAGAGTCTTTCCCGGTTTGTTGCCATGCTGGATGACAATCCGGCCGTGGACCTGGCATTTTGCGGAACCTGGCAGGTGACTTTGTCCGGGGAAGGAAAAGAGACTTCGGATCGGTTTGCCAGACATATCAGCCAGGAACACTGCAGCCTGATTTCCCAGGACTGGCACAATCTGTTTCTTGGCGGATATATCGGAGCCCCCAGCGCTACGATTTACAGAAATGTGGGTGTGGAATACGAAGAAAAGTTAAAATGGCTGGTGGATGTGGAATTTTATATGCGCCTGCTTTCACAAAATCCGAAGTTTGCACATACCAACGATCCGCTGATCTGTATCGGCATCAGCGAAAACCAGCTGACAGAGCAGTGCCGGGAAAACGGGGAACTGAATATTTTCGAGTACGGATTTTTATACAGAGAATTCAAATTGGAAAAAAATCCTGCATATCGGGAAAAATTCATCGATATCGCACTGGAATATAAAATGCCCTACAAAGCGTTAAAACCTTATGAAATTGAGGCGAAGGAATATTATAAGGCGGCCTTTGGAAAAGGGGTCAGGGATTTCGTATTTTTACTGGGCGTGGTCAGACGGAAGCTGTTTGGCGGACCCCCGGCAAAATAAAGAACGGTCGGGACAGAGCTGACCGGAAAGGATGAAAGCAGCATGAACAAAGAACGAAAATGCAACCTGGAAGCTCTGGGCGCGGTTTTATTTTATATCGGTCTGGCCATAGAGCTTCTGATACTGATTCTGGATAAAAGTGCATGGCTGAATGCCTGGGAAGGACAGATGTTTCGGGTCAGCTTTCTGTTTTTTGCCATGAAGCTGTGCATCACAAAATATTCGGCCAAAGAGTGGGCTGCCATCATCGGGGCAGGCCTCATCGCAGGAATCTGTTATCTGGTTTCCACGAAGGATGAGGCAGTAAGGGCGGTGGTTTTTGTGGCCGCCATGAAAGGTCTGGACGGAAAAAAGGTTTTAAAAACCGTTTTCTGGACTACCCTTGCAGGTATGGCAGTGCTGGCAGGTCTGTCTGTCGCAGGCGTTTTGGGAACTGTTTTTGAGCAGAGCGCCGGATATGGATTCAAAGCGGACATTCAGCGCGTCTGCCTGGGCCTGGGAAACAGCAACGCGCTGGCGATTATGATCTGGGCCCTGATGACCCTTGGAATTTATCTGTATCATGAAAAAATGAAGCTGTGGAACTATGGGCTGCTGCTGTTATTGTCCATGGTGACTTATATTGCCACTGTGACAAGGACCGCGCTTTTGATGATGCTGTTTACGATTGTTCTGGCAGCAGTGCTTCAGTATTTCCCCAAACTGCAGAAAGCTTCCTGGGTATATGGAGGAGGAGTCCTTGTCACGTTGTTTTGCGTGGCATTTTCGGTTTATGCCGCTTATATCTCTGACTGGTATGATTTCATGCCGGGCTGGGTGGTAAAAATCGACAGGCTGATCACCGGAAGAATTGCAAGCATCTATTCCTTTGGAGACGGCAGAGGTGCGAGACTGGAAAAATGGAAGCTGTTTTCGGATCCGGAATATTATCAGTATTTTGATATGGGTTATGTGCGCCTGTTTTTCTGGTATGGCATTATTCCGGGAATCTGCTGTGTGGCAGTTTTGTGCCTGCTTCTGTGGAATTTTAAGAAAAATCAGGATTACATGGGCTTTGTGCTGACCCTTTCCTTTGCCGTGTTTACAACGATTGAAGCTCATGCTGTGTCTGTTTACATCGCACGCAATTATGTGCTTTTTCTGCTGGGCGCTTACTGGGCAGCCATGCTTGGGAAAAAGACAAAGGAAGCGCACTGGTGGAAGTTCCGGACATTATTCAGGAAAAATCAGGTGGAACCATGAAAGTTGTAATGATCGGTGCGGACCGCAGCGTAAAAGGCGGCGTCTCTGCAGTGGTGAATAATTTATACGCGGCCGGTCTGGAGGAACAGATCGATCTGAAGTACATCGGCACCATGGTGGACGGCAGCAAACTGCGAAAGGCCCTGCAGGCGGCCATTGCGCTGGTGAAATTCGTGTTGGCCATGCCGGGCTGCGATATTGTACATGTGAATCTGGCGGCGGATGCCAGCTGTCTGCGTAAAATGCTGTTCATGAAGGTGGCCGGTTTTTTTCACAAGAAAATTCTGATTCATTCCCACGGCGGGGATTTTCAGGGCTTTTACTATGAGCGCTGCAGCGAAAAGAAACGGCAGAAGGTGAAGGCAGCCTTAAATCGGGCGGATTTATTTCTGGTATTATCGGAGGAATGGAAAACGTTCTTTTCACAGATTGTAGAACCTTCCAAAATCCATGTGCTGCAGAACGCGATTCCCATTCCGGCACAGGCAAAGAATGACTACAGCAGCCATAAGGCAGTGTTTTTGGGCAGACTGTGTAAGGAAAAAGGCATCGGGGAGCTTTTGGAAGCCATGCCCCGTATCCGACAGGAAATTTCGGATTTTGAACTGATTCTGGGCGGTTTTTGGGAAGCCGGAAATGAGCAGCTGGAAAGGAAGGCCGATGCGCTGAAAGACGTGGTTGGTTGTCCCGGCTGGGTTTCTCCCAAAGAACGAGAGCAGTTGTTTCAGGAATGCAGCATTTTTGTACTGCCCACCTGGTTTGAAGGGCAGCCGGTGTCTCTTCTGGAGGCCATGGCGGCGGGCATGTGTGTGGCAGCCTCTGCAGTGGGCGGTATTCCGCAGATTCTGGGCGCAGGAGAGTTGGGCGGCAGCGAAGATGCCCTGCCTTGCAGCACGGGTATGCTGCTTCCTGCAAAAAATCCACAGGCGCTGGCCGATGCGCTGATTTCTCTGTTAAAGGACGAAGCACTTCGCAAACAGATGGGACAGCAGGCGCGGGCGCGCATCCAAAAAGAATATGATATCCAAAACTATATTGGGAAACTGTTGGCATATTACAGAAAGCTTGCGCACTGACGGCGGTCCGGCGGGACAGGAAAGACTGCGGACCGGCAGCTGTGTGTGAGCTCAGAGAGGAGTTTGGGCTTGAAAAAAGTGAGCATCATCGTGCCCGTTTACCGGACACAGCAGTGGCTGGAACGCTGCGTTTTGAGCATATTGGAGCAGACGTATCAAAACATCGAGCTGGTTTTGGTGGATGACGGATCGCCGGATGAGTGTCCGGCGCTTTGTGATGCCTGGGCCCAAAAAGATGAAAGGGTCAGAGTTCTTCATAAAAAAAACGGCGGTCTGATGGCAGCCTGGATGGATGGCGTAAAAATCAGTACCGGGGACTATCTGTGTTTTGTGGACAGCGATGACTGGATTGACACCTGCATGGTGGAAAACATGCTCCAAAATGCGTCCGACTGTGGAAAAGAAGTGATTTGCGGCAACTATGTCCAGGAAGAAGAAACCAGAAGCTTTCCTGTGATTCAGCCCCTGGCTCCCGGTATTTATGAGGGGAGTGCGCTGAAGGAGCAGGTATTCGGAAGACTTCTGGGAGAAGAGCGGCGGCCCATCACACTGTCACGATGTATGAAGCTTTTTTCCAGAGCACTGATTGAAGAAAATATGCATTACTGTGATCCGACGATTGTGATGGGAGAGGATGTGAATATCACATTACCTGCACTCCTTTCGGCAGAGCGCATTGTGGTTCTTCCGCAAGCATGTTATTATCACTATCTGTTTTTACAGAGCTCCATGGCACATCGGTACAACGCGAAATTATATGACAATATATTGCGATTGAATGAATTGATCGGAAAAATTCTGATAGAAAAGAGCGCTCCGGATGCAGAGGGGCAGGCGGAAAGAGAGTTTGTGCTGCTGTTTTTTCTGGTGATGAAAAATGAAGTGCGAAGTAGGCAGAAGGGCTGGAGAAAAAGACTGCAGTCGATGCTTTGGAGCGAAAAAGTGCGGGCTGCCCGGCGGGGAAGACAGCCGAAGCTGGCCGCAAAGGAAAACAGAATTTTAATGGCAGTATTAAAACATCCAAACAGGCTTTTTATGTGGGGGCTTAGGCTTTTGTTTGCGGTTTATGATTTCAAGCGGGGGTAATCCGGCAACGGCTGCTATATGCAGCTTTGGCTTAAGAAAATAGCATTGATCGGTTACACAAACGATAAGCAAGGGGGTACAAAGATGGAGAAGGGAAAAATCAGCGTGATCATACCGGTCCGCAATGGGGTGAAATGGCTGGAAGAATGTGTAAACAGCATTCTGGCACAAAGCTATGAAAATTATGAGGTGCTGATTCTGGACGATCATTCCACAGACGGCACCACGCAGTTGGCTGAAAAGCTTGCAGAAAAAGATTCCCGGGTGCGTCTGACACAGCAAAATAAAAACGGAGTATCCAATGCCCGAAACCAGGGAATTGATGAAACAGATGGTGCGTATATCACCTTTGTGGATGCAGATGATAAAATTGATGGGAAAATGTTTGAAAAACTGCATCAATATCTGGAAAAAGAAAACAGTGACATTGTATTATGTGATTTTCACAAATGGAATGGAAATGAAACTGAAAAATCGGGAAATTCTGTAAATACTTCTGAAAAGCGGGAAAAAACATGCAATTCCGAAAATGAAGGATATAGTCTGAAAACCGTCAATAAAAAGAAGTATATTGCAGAATATTTGCTGCGCGGAAACACCAGATGCTGGAGCATTCTTTATCGCCGTGAGGTAATTGGAAAGGTGCGGTTTCGGGAAGATCTGACAATCGGAGAGGATATGATGTTTCTGGTGGATCTTTTGCAGAATCTGAAAAAAATCAGCGTCACCGATTATAAGGGATACTATTACAGAATCAATCAAAGCGGTGTCATGCTGCGTCCCTTTACCCCTTCTTACATGGATGAAATCAAAGCCTGGCGCCTTGCTTTTCATATCATCAGCTGGAGTTATCCCCAGCAGAAAGCGCGCCTGGCCTCCATTCTGGCAGTTTCCGCCATGCTGGTGGCAGGAAAACTCTCCAGACTGTCAGAAAAAGAACGCCTTCCTTACCGGAAATATGTGGAGGAATGCCGCCTGACAGTAAAGAAAGCCCTGCAGGTGCCCGGCGCAAAATCAGAACTGCCTGCGGGATACGGAATCAAAACAGCGCTGTTTTGTGCATGGCCGGAAGGATATCTGAAACTGTATCATCGCTGGAAAGGATGAGCAGCAAAAATCATTCACCTGACAGCCGCTTTTTCGCAGATACATGGCGCTTTGAGATGGAGGAGCAATATGAAAAAGGATAAAATTGTATTATATATGCACGCCGGCAGCGGAAATCACGGCTGTGAAGCCATTGTGAACAGCCTTTGCAAAATGCTCAAAAAACCGGCGGTCCTGATCAGCAACCGCCCGGAAGAGGACAGAAAATATTCTCTCGGTACACTGTGCGGTGAAATTTTTCAGGAGAGAAGCATTGAAAAAAATCTGCTGGTGCATATCTGGTATTATGCCTGGAGAAAGATCTTTCAGGATCCGGAAAGCTTTATGCGCTATCGTTATAAGGATGTCTGCGGAAAAAATGCTGCAATGTTAAATATTTCCATCGGCGGAGACAATTACTGCTATGATAACATGCTGGACCGCCTGATTCTGGCAAATCGGATGTTTCATCATCAGGGCAGCAAAACCATGCTCTACGGCTGCTCCATCGAACCGGAGCTTTTAAAACGCCCTGATATTGCAGCGGATATGAAGCTTTATGACGCCATTGTGGCCAGGGAAAGCCTGACCTATGAAGCCCTGTGCAGTGCCGGAATCAGCAAAAATGTATATCTGTATCCGGATCCGGCTTTTTTATTGGAAACCGAAAAACTGCCTCTGCCCAAAGGTTGGCAGGAGGGCAGGGTATTGGGCTTAAATATCAGTCCCATGATTGTGGACAATGAAAAGAAGCCCGGCATAACGATGGAAAACTATAAGGCATTGATTTCTCATGTGCTTGCGACCACAGATCTGCAGATTGCGCTGATACCTCATGTGGTATGGGAGAGCAATGATGACAGAAAGCCCATCGCCGAATTGTATGAGGCATTCCGGGATACCGGAAGAGTGCTGCAGCTTGAGGACGCATCCGCGCCTCAGCTGAAGGGATTTATCAGCCGCTGCCGGATGTTTATCGGTGCAAGAACTCATGCGACGATTGCGAGTTATTCGTCATGCGTGCCCACGCTGGTGGTTGGCTACTCTGTAAAGGCCAGAGGCATTGCAAAGGACCTGTTTGGCACCGATGAAAATTATGTGCTGCCTGTGCAGACGCTGGAAGAAAAACAGGACCTGATCAATGCTTTTGAATGGCTTAAGGGCCAGGAAGAAAAAATGCGTGCACATTTACGGGCTGTGATGCCGGAATATCAGAAAAAAGCAGCGCTTGCCGGTGAATTGATTGAAAAATTATATGGGGACGAATCAAAAGGCTGAAAAAACTGCAGATGAGCGAAATGCTGCAAAATTTGGAGGCCGTTCTGAAAATCCTCTGACGGCAAACGGAGAATGGAATCGGAAATGTGGAGGATGCAGATGGAAACAGTGAAAAATTTGGCGGATGCCTGCATGGAACAAATGAAAGGATATCCGGTCGTCACCGGAAAGGACAAGCTCAAACGTATTGTGAAACAAACAATTCTGCGTCAAAAGCTTGCACCGGTGGATGCCTTTTCCTGGCCTAATGCCATGCTGGCGGAAGGGCTTCTCTCTGCATATGAAACGACCAAAGAGACAAGATATCTGTATGCGGTGACGGATTATTTAAATCGGTGGAAAAGTGCAGGCTTTCCCATTCATTATGTGGATAACATCATGAACGGAGCCATCGCATTGTGGATAGAGGAACTGATTTCTGCAGTGCCAGGCAATGAAATTTCATCGAAACAACGGCAGGAACTTCTGCAGCTTTGCGAAAGCTGCGCCGATGTCTGTGCCCGCTGGCTGAAAAATGCAGCGAAAACCGATCAGGGAATTTTACCTTATCGGAGTCAGCATCCGGACTGGCTGTTTGCCGATACGCTGGGAATGGTCTGCCCTTTTCTTTGCAGATACGGAGCAAAGAATGGCGATAAAACGCTTCTGAATCTGGGGGTGGGACAGCTGCAGCTGTTTCTGAAACGGGGCATGGACCAAAAAAGCGGCCTCCCCTATCACGGCTATGAAGAAAAGACCGGGTTAAAACTCGGTATAATCGGCTGGGGAAGAGCCTGCGGATGGCTTTTAAAGGGACTGACGGAAAGTCTGCGCTGGATCCCCACAGAAAAGCCGGAATACAGAGCCCTGAAAGCGGCCTGCGACAGACTCATACAGGCGATCGGTGCATATCAGCGGCCGGATGGAGGATTTTCCTGGCAGATGCAGGCGATGGAAGGACATATAGACACCTCGGCTGAGGGGATGATCGGCTCTGCATTGGTCAAAACCGCATCGGACCGGAATGGGAGAATAGATGACGGAAGCGGGGATGCTTTTGGGGTTGATCTGGGCAGTCTTGGAAGTGCCGTGCTTAAATCGGTGCAGGGACGCAATGTGGTGGACTGCTCCGGAGAATGCAGAGGATTTGCGGAATATCCGCAGATCTATGGAAGCTATCCCTGGGGGACGGGAAGCGTGCTGCGCTTTTTGTGTTATGAAAATTGTGCGGTAACAAAGGCAGACCCCCAATAATATAACGTGGAGAACAGAATGGGAAGAGTCGGTTATGCAGTAAAAAACATCATATTCGGAATCGGCGGCAACGTGGTGACCATGCTTTTGCGATTTGCGCTGCGCCATGTGTTCATCATGAAGCTGGGGGACACGCTGACGGGCGTGGACGGCTTATACAGCGATGTGCTCACCATGCTTTCCCTGGCGGAGCTGGGGGTGGGAACCGCGGTCAATTACAGCCTCTACGGTCCTGTGGCCCGGGGGGAAAAGGAAAAGATCAAATCCTATATGCTCCTTTACAAAAAGGCCTATCGAGTGATTGCCATCATCATCGCAGTGGTGGGCATCTGTCTGATCCCCTTTTTGCCGGCCATTACGGGACATCCGGAATATCTGACCATCCGGGAACTGACCATCTACTACCTGATTTATCTGTTCAACACGGTCAGTACTTATTTTGTGGCCTATAAATACAGCCTGGCCAATGCAGAACAGAAAAACTACATCCAGACAAACGTGACCACCATCACCAAAACGATCACCGTAGCCCTGCAGATGGCAGCGCTGGCGGTTTTGCCCAATTTCCTTTTATATCTGCTGATTCAGGCAGGAGTGGAACTGGTGCAGAAGCTTTTCGTCAGCTGGTATTTAAACCGCAGATATCCGATTTTAAAGGAAAAGGATGTGCAGCCGTTAAGCAAAGAAGAAAATGATTCCGTGGTCAAAAAGGTAAAAGCTCTGATGCTGCACCGCATCGGCGATATGGCAAGACTGCAGACCGATACCATCATCATTTCCGCTTTTGAAGGCCTGGTTCAGGTCAGCTACATGGGAACCTATAAGATGATTATCACGTCGGTTTCCAATTATGTAAACGTCATTTTTAACTCGGTGATTTCCAGCTTCGGCAACCTGATCGCTACCGAGGGAAAAGAAAAGCAGTTCCAGCTGTTTAAAGTGTATCGCTTTTTTGCCATCTGGGTTTACGGCTTTTCTGCGGTGGGCTTTTTCATGCTGATTTCTCCGCTGGTGGAACTGTATGTGGGAAAAGAGCGCGTGCTGGCAACTTCCATTATCATGTGGTATCTGATTGACTACTTTTTTAAAGGGGAAAGAATTGTGCTTTCCAATTTTAAGACGGCAGCAGGTGTGTTTGAGCAGGATAAATATCTGACGCTGATTCAGGGAATCGTGAATCTGGTGATTTCCCTGGTGCTGGTGCAGAAAATCGGCATGGCCGGCGTCTATATCGGCACGGTGATTTCCGGACTGATTGCCAACATCACAAAACCTGTGATCATATACAAAGTCTGCTTCGATAAGAAGGCGGATTCCTATTTTGTGGATTCTGTCAAATACATTCTGGTGATCTGTGTGACGCTGGCGATTCTGATTCCGCTGCAGAATGCGATAATGCCGCAGGTGACAATTTTAAAATTTGCACTGATGGTGGTGATTATCACGGTTGTGTTCAATGGCCTGTTTCTGGCGGTGTATGGAAGATCTGCAGAGTTTAAGTATCTGTGGCAGATGGTGATGCGGAAGGTGAGGAAATAAACGTATGATTATCATCGAAGTGATGGGCGGTTTGGGCAATCAGCTGCAGCAATACGCCCTTTATCAGAAAATGAAAAGCCTGGGAAAAGATGTGAAACTGGATGTTTCCTGGTTTAAAGATGAAAAAAAGCAGGCCAACGTGCTTGCCAGCCGCAAACTGGAGCTGGAATACTTTGAAAATCTTCCCATGGACATCTGCACACAGCAGGAGAAAGAGCGCCTGATCGGAAAAGATGACATTTTCGGCAAACTCAAACGCAGGCTGCTTCCCGGGCAGAACCGTCATTTCTATGAGAGCGACATGTACCATCCGGAAATCTTTGATTTTGAGGATATGTATCTGACCGGATTCTGGGCCTGTGAGAAGTATTATGGGGACATTTTACCGGAACTGCGAAGACTGATTAAATTCCCGGAAAGACTGGAAAAATGCGACAATTTTTCTGAAGATAATAAAAATACAGAGAATTCAACCAATTCAGATAATTTTGAAAAAAATCTAAATAGCGAGAATAATGGCGTTTGTGGTAAAAACAATCAGACAATAGCAAGGATGATGGATGAAAAATCAGTCAGCATTCATATCCGCCGGGGAGATTATCTGGATCCGGAAAATGCGGCCATGTTCGGCGGCATCTGCACGGAAGAGTACTATGATGCCGCAATCGGATACATCCTGAAGCGCTGCCCCGATGCGCATTTTTATATCTTTTCCGATGATATTGCCTATGTAAAGGAAAAGTACAGCGGACCACAATATACAATTGTGGACTGGAATACCGGCGCCAGCAGTTTTTATGACATTCAGCTGATGAGCTGCTGCAAACATAACATCTGCGCGAATTCCACGTTCAGCTTCTGGGGAGCCAGACTGAATCCCAATCAGGGCAAGATCACGGTGCGCCCGGCAAAACATAAAAACAGTCAACAGATAATTCCTGAAAAAATGCACGAATTGTGGGGAAATTGGACGTTGATCGATGAAAATGGCAGAATTGTGTGATAATTAATGCGAAAACACCTTGCGTTTACGCTGCCAGCAAACAGTATCAAAATATCCCCCTGAATTGGCCTTTTTTTCATTGAATGTGGAGAAAAGAGTAAGACAATGCAGGGGGATTGTTTTATTTGGCAAAAAGCCGGTAGATTTTGCCTTTTTGGAAAACGGTGATTGCCTGTTCACAACAATCTGAGTATAATAGATATTAAGCCCCAAAAGGAAACAGTTCATCCTAAAAATCAGATATACGGAAGAATGATATGAAATTACTGGATTTTTATAAAAATAAAAAAGTGCTGGTCACCGGACACACAGGTTTTAAGGGAAGCTGGCTGTGCAAAATCCTGACGGATGCGGGAGCGAAGGTCACAGGCTACAGTCTTAAGCCCCCCACATCCCCGTCGCTGTTTGAAATCCTTCAGCTGGAGGAACAGATGAATTCTGTGATTGGAGATATCCGGGATCTTGCGCATCTAAAGCAGGTTTTTGATGAAGCCCGGCCGGAGATTGTGTTTCATCTGGCGGCACAGCCCATCGTGCGGACTTCCTATGAGGAGCCTGTTTATACCTATGAAACGAATGTGATGGGAACCGTGAACATCTGCGAATGTGTGCGGTTGAATCCCTGTGTGAAATCTTTTTTGAATGTGACCACTGACAAGGTATATGATAACCGGGAATGGGAATGGGGATACCGGGAAGAGGATCCGCTGGATGGCTATGATCCATATTCCAATTCGAAGTCCTGTTCGGAGCTGGTGACCCACAGTTACATCCGTTCTTTTTATCAGAATATGGACGTTGCCGTATCGACGGCCCGGGCCGGCAATGTGATCGGCGGCGGCGATTTTGCAAAGGACAGAATCATTCCGGACTGCATCAGAGCCGCAGTGAAAAAAGAGGACATCATTGTGAGAAATCCGGCGTCAATCCGCCCGTTTCAGCATGTGCTGGAGCCATTGTACGCATACCTTTTGATTGCAGCAAAACAGTATGAAGACAAAGCATATGCCGGTTTTTATAATGTGGGCCCGGAGGATGCAGACTGTATTACAACAGGGGCGCTGGTGACGATCTTTTGCCAAAAGTGGGGAGAAGCTCAGAAGTGGGAGCTTCTGGACCGCAGGCTTGCGCTGTCCCAGCCTCATGAGGCCAATTTTTTAAAACTGGACTGTTCCAGACTGAAACGTAAATTTTCATGGAAGCCGGTCTGGAATATTGAGATGGCGGTGGAGAAATCTGTGGAATGGGCAAAAACATGGCGGGACTGTGAGGATGTTGCCGCCTGTATGGAGCGGCAGATCGAAGATTTCTTTGGGCAGGCCAAAGAAGGCTGACAAAAAAAGGACTGCTGCAGAAAAAACGGTGCACTGCAGGGAAGGAAGCCATTGCCCCTGTAAGGTACGGTGAGGAGAAAATTCATGTTTGAAGGAAAAAATGAAGCCCAGGCCAGACAGGAAATCCTGAAACTGGTTGAGGCCTATTGTGATAAATATCATAACCAGAAAAAAGAATTTACAAAAGGGCAGCGTATTCCTTACGCATCCAGAGTTTACGACAGCCGGGAAATGACCAACCTGGTGGACTCAGCGCTGGAATTCTGGCTGACCTCCGGCAGATATACGGATGAATTTGAAAGAAAAATGGCGGAATATCTGCAGGTGAAATTCTGCAGCCTGGTAAATTCCGGATCTTCCGCGAATCTGCTGGCTTTCATGGCGCTGACATCGCCCCTTTTGGGAGACAGGCGCATTCTGCGGGGAGATGAAGTGATCACCGTGGCGGCGGGATTTCCCACCACCGTTTCTCCCATCATTCAGTATGGCACGGTGCCGGTTTTTGTGGACGTGACCATTCCTCAGTATAATATTGATACGGACATGCTGGAGGAAGCACTTTCCGAAAAAACGAAGGCGGTTATGATCGCCCACACCCTGGGCAATCCGTTCGACTTAAAAACGGTGAAGGAATTCTGCGACAGACATAATCTGTGGCTGGTGGAGGATAACTGTGATGCGCTGGGTTCGGTTTATACTTTGGAGGGAAAAGAATATCTGACCGGAACTGTGGGCGATATCGGGACCTCCAGTTTTTACCCGCCCCATCATATGACCATGGGAGAAGGCGGCGCCGTTTATACCAACAACCCGCTGCTTCATAAGTGCATCCGCTCTTTCAGGGACTGGGGAAGAGACTGTGTTTGCCCTTCAGGACGAGACAACCTGTGCGGTCATCGTTTTGACAGACAGTACGGAGAATTGCCGCTGGGCTATGATCATAAATATGTGTACTCTCATTTTGGATATAATTTAAAAGCAACCGATCTGCAGGCAGCCATCGGCTGTGCCCAGCTGGAAAAGTTCCCTTCCTTTGTGGAGCGTCGCAGGCACAATTTTGACAGATTAAAAGCTGCTCTTTCCGATGTGGAAAATTATCTGATCCTTCCTCAGGCATGTCCGGATTCCCTTCCCAGCTGGTTCGGATTTGTGATGACCTGTAAAGAGGGCGTGGACAGAAACAGAGTGGTTCCCTATATCGAGGAAAAAGGAGTGCAGACCAGAATGCTGTTTGCCGGCAACCTGATCAAACATCCCTGCTTCGATGAAATGCGTATGTCCGGCGAGGGATTCCGCATTGTGGGAGATTTGAAAAATACGGACAGAATCATGCAGGATACTTTCTGGGTAGGCGTATATCCGGGCATGACAGATGAAATGATCGATTACATGGCAGAGGTTATTAAAGAGGCCGTGGAGCAGTAAAACATGCTGTCAGCGTTTTACCTCAAATATTTGGATGAAAGGCGTCTGCGAAGAAAAATATGAAAAGAGCGATAATTTCAGGTGCTACCGGTGCAGTCGGTATGGCGCTGCTGGAAGCTTTTATCGAACATGAGATAGAAGTGCTGGTGCTGGTGCGCAAAGATTCCGCCAGAGCGGCCCAGCTTCCGAACCATCCCCTGGTGACCAGAATGGATGCAGATCTTTCTGCGTTTTCAACGATTGAAAATACGACCGGGAAACAATGGGATGTTTTTTATCACCTGGCCTGGGCAGGAACCACGGGAAGCAGCCGCAACGATACACAGCTGCAGACACAGAATGTGAAATGGACCCTGGACAGCGCAGAGCTCGCCAAAAGATTCGGATGCCATACCTTTATCGGAGCAGGTTCCCAGGCGGAATATGGCCGCCAGGAGGGTGACCTGACAGCGAAGACACCTGCTTTTCCGGAAATGGGATACGGCATCGCCAAGCTGGCTGCCGGCCAGATGAGCAGACTGCTGTGCAGTCAGCTGTCCATGAAGCACGTCTGGGTGCGCATTTTAAGCGTTTACGGACCGTATGATCAAAAACAGTCCATGGTGATGTCTTCTATCGAAAAAATGCTCAAAGGGGAGAAAGCCGCCTTTACTGCCGGAGAACAGCAGTGGGACTACCTTTACAGCAAAGATGCGGCACAGGCGTTTTACCTGATCGGGAAAAAAGCCTGCAGCAGCGACGGCAGCTGCATTGACGGAAAAGTATATTGCCTTGGCAGCGGAAAAGCAAAACCGCTGAAAGACTACATTTTACAGATCCGGGACGGCGCTGTGGAATTTCTGGCAGAAGGCCGGAAAAAGCCGAAGCTGGGAATGGGGGACATTCCTTACGGCCCGGGACAGGTGATGTATCTGTGCGCCGATATCCGTGAGCTGACGGAAGATGTTGGATTTGTGCCGAAATACACCTTTGAAGAAGGAATACGGGAAACGATAAAATTTGTCTGGAGAACACAGCAATGAAAAAAATCAGTATTATGATACCATGCTATAATGAAGTGGAAAATGTCTGCCCGATCAGCGCGGCAGTGATTGAAGTGATGGAAAGAGATCTGCCTTCCTATGATTATGAGATCCTTTTTATCGATAACTGTTCTAATGACGGAACCAGAGATAAGCTGCGCAAACTCTGCAGGGAAAATAAAAAGATCAGAGCGATTTTCAATGCGGCAAATTTCGGACAGTTCAATTCCCCCTTTTACGGAATGTGCCAGACTACAGGAGACTGCACCGTGCTTTTATGCTGCGATTTTCAGGATCCGGTGGAAATGATCCCGAAATTTGTGGAAGAATGGGAAAAGGGACACCGCATTGTCAGTGCGGTCAAAACCTCCAGCAGGGAAAATGGATTCATCTATTTCCTGCGGACCGTGTACTATAAACTGATCCGTTCCATGTCCAAAATCGAATTCATTGAACATTTTACCGGCTTCGGCTTATATGATAAAAGCTTTATCAACCTGATGCGCCAGCTCAATGACTCCAGCCCCTTCCTGCGGGGAATTGTGGCGGAATACGGACATGGCTTCAACCGGATTGAAATTCCGTATACACAGGAGGCAAGACGCGCAGGAAAAACCAAAAACAATTTCTACAGCCTGTATGATGCGGCAATGCTGTCCATCACCTCCTATACGAAGGTGGGACTGAGAATAGCGACTCTGATTGGCTTTTTATCCTCCGGCATCAGTCTCCTGATCGCGTTGATTTACCTCGTGATGAAGCTGATTTGGTGGGAGCGTTTCAGCGCAGGCAATGCACCGGTTATGCTGGGGGTTTATGTCATCGGTTCTCTGCAGCTGTTTTTCATCGGACTGTTGGGAGAATATATTCTGAATATCAATACCCGCACAATCAATCGGCCGATTGTTGTGGAAGAGGAACGGCTGAATTTTGAGGAGAGTGAAAAATAAATGAGAATCATTATTGGAGTTTCCAATTTCGGTAAGATTAGATCAGCTGAAATAGATATCAGCAATTTTACTATTTTTGTTGGCAATAACAACAGTGGAAAATCTTATATGATGCAGCTTTTGTACGGAGTCCTTCAGGAAGTGCCGAAAGTCGAGATACCGTGGGGAGATTTCAGCTTTGAAATTGAGAATAAGGTGATATTTGATGGCTGTTGGTTTGATGTGTATGAACAAAGGATTAATGAATATCTTCAAATCAATAAAGATGCTATTATCAATAGAATTTTTCATAAAATGATACCAATTGATAGGCTGTATATCAGGTTTATAGATGTACTGGAAGAAATGGTTGTTTCTGTTGATGAGTCTGTTGAGATTCCAAAGCTGCGAGTGGAGAACGGGGATGACTTGGTTATAGAGCCCTCAAAGCGAAGTTATTGGATTCAAAAGAGAATGCGGGAAAGTAAAGAAAATTTGAATCGGGTAAGATTGATTGTACATGGAGGATTAAGCAAAGAGCGTGAGCGATCAATAGTAGGAAAAAATATTTGCAAGTTGATTTTTGATATGGGCTCCGGGAGTGGTAATTTGTATCTTCCGCCTTCAAGAACTGGCATTTTATTATTATATAAGTATTTCTTTGCTGAACGGGATAAAAGAATTGTACAGCAGTTTGAAAAAAACAGTGATGGAGAAAAAACTGAAAATGAACTTGGGCTTACGACTCCGGTATATGATTTTCTGCAATTTTTACTGCTGTATACACAGAGTGAACGCCAACTGCAAAAAAATTCCGAATTAATTAGATTTATTGAAAATCACTTGATCGATGGGAAAATTTTGCAACAGGGAGATGATACTGTTTATAGACCGAGGGAAAATGAAATTCAGGTTCCTCTTTATCTTTCATCGTCTATGGTGAATGAAATGGCACCGCTTGTGAAAGCATTAACCGGAACTGGAGATTATTCTTGCTTTTTCTATGATGAAGTTGAAACCTGCCTTCACCCTGCAAAGCAGGGTGAGATGGCCCGACTTCTGATGCGGCTGAACAACAGCGGGAAGAAACTGGTCATCAGCACCCACAGCGACACGATGGCATCAAAAATGAATAATCTTTTGTTATTATCTTTTTCGGAAGAGTCATCATCTGAAAAAGAAGCGAAATTAAAGAAGCTCGGACTGACGCAGGAAGATTTGCTGCAGTCTGAACATGTTCATGTATATCAGTTCGTAAATCAGGACAACGGAAGCAGCATTGTCAAAGAACTTGAGTTTAAAAGAGTGCCTTATACGGGATATGATTTCAGTCAGTTTATGGACAGTGCACAGAACTTATATGAAGAATCAATGACGGTTATGGAGTAAGCGGTATGACCCGAACGATTAACGGAAAAGTACTAAAAACTGCCGAAGTACCCGGTAAGCGAAATCTATATATCATAGAAAAAGACCGGGTTATCGATTTTAAGGAAAAGGAAAACGGAGATTCGGTAGAGATTAAATTTTATCCGAAAGAGGGACAATACGGAATTTATGCAGAGGAATATCTTCCGGAGACAGCGGTGAAAACAGGGCGCAAAAAGGCTGATATTACAGCGCTGATTGTGGATGAGGATAACAACATAGGAGAAGCGGTAGTGGCTGATGTGAAGTCCGATGTGGGCGGCGAAGATGTGATAGCACATCTTTGTGAACAATGGCAGGACGGCCTGCGATATGTGCGCCATACGATTTTTTATATGCTGGCGGATGATTTTCGGATGAAGGAAAGGCTGATGGTCATCACCAGAAACTTTGATGAAGGCAGAATCCGGCGGAGCCTGGAAGCTAAAAAGAAAAAGTTGCAGGAATTGAAGGAGAACTCGGAGAAGGTGCTTGCTGCAAAAAAAATGCTGGCTATGAGCGGCAGCAGCGATGCACAGGAAATAGAGCTTTGTGAAAGGTTTTTGAATCGTAAGTTTATCTATAAAGAACGGGGAGCAGAAAAGGAGTTTACTTTTGATATTGGAATTATGACTGAGCATGGGGAAGAGTACCTGTATCAAATGGAAATGAAGATTTGCTAAAATCAGCCGATAAAATCATATGTGATGATTTTTATCGGCTGATTTTAAAGTTAGAGACATTTGGCAATCAATAGGAAAGTCAGTGAAACAGATTATTCAATCGGCTTAATATACATATTCTTCCTTAACTCTTCCCTGGGCAGAAAGGGCGCCAGATCCTCCAGCGGAGGGCTCACCAGGGTACCGTCCTCAAGCCGCTTCGTGCTGCTCTTTGGCTCCCAGACCTGAACCGTATCGGTGAAAATTTCGCAGAACACAAAGCCCGGCAGTGTCAGCACCTGATTCACAACTTCCTTCATCTCTGCATTGGAATGGGCCGCATAATAAGGAAAACCGAAGGCTGCCGCAATCTTGGAAAAATCGGGAAAACCTAAGTCTCCGCTTTCCGGTCCGATTCCCACCTTGCAGTGTTCCCGAAACAGGTTGTTCTGGGTGATGCGGATGCTGTGATAGCCCTGATTGTTAATCAGAAACAGCTTGATGGGCAGGCGGTTTGTCACAATGGTCTGCAGCTCCTGCAGGTTCATCATGATGCTGCCGTCGCCTTCCAGACATACCGTATCCTTCCTGCCGCCGGCGATGCAAAGACCGATTGCGGCGGGCAGCCCGTACCCCATGCTGGCGATGGCGCTGTTGATGATAAAACGGGTATCCTTTTTGATCACCCAGTTCTGATGTCCCACCACACAGCAGGCTCCGTTGGAAACCGCCGTCAGGCTGCCTTCCGGCAGACACTGACTGATATATTTGATGGAGGCAAAAACATTGGCTGTCAAACCATTTTCCTCCCAATGACGGGGCAGAGTGGCAGGGTAGGTCTCTTTCCAGTCACGGCACTGTTTTCGCCACCATTCTCCCTCAAATACGGGCCTTGTGCGCTTGGCCAGAACTTCGTTCATCCTGGTAAAAAAGTCTTTTGCATCGGCCCATACAGGTGTCTCCACATGGATGGTAGGCTTCTTTAATTCGGCCGGATCGACATCCACCATGATCACGTGCGCTTCCCGGGCCCAGGTCTGCCAGTTATACCCCACCTGACGGATGCTGATACGGGTGCCGACAGCCAGTAAAAGATCGGAATTCTGCACGGCAAAGTTGCCGGGACGATCGCCCATATTGCCGCCCCGGCCGCAGTATAAGGGATGCGCATCCTCGATCAGATCCACACTGTTCCAGTAGGTGACAACGGGAATGCCGAGCTTTTCGATGGCCTTGCGGAACTGCTCATAGCCGCCGGATAAACGGATACCGCCGCCGGCATATAAAACGGGCCGTTTGGCAGCAGCAATTTTTTGCAGAATTTCTTCTATCACATCCTCAGAAACCGGAGGGGGCAGCAGAGCATCATCCTCTGCCGGATCATAACCGCGCAAATCATCGGTTTCGATATAACCGCCCTGGAAATTGACCGGAATATCCAGCCACACGGGGCCGGGACGGCCGGTGCCCATCAGATGCCAGGCCTTTTCCAGCATATAGCGGATGTCGGAAGGCTCCTCCAGCATGGCCGCATATTTGCACATACACTCCACGGATTTTACGATGTCAAATTCCTGATCGCCTACGGCACGCAGAGGCAGCCCGTCCGTAAACTGCTGCGCATATCTTGCGGTGGTGTCATATCTGACCTGACCGCTCACCACAAACATGGGAATGGAATCCAGCCAGCCGCCCACCACGCCGGTGATGGCATTGGTGCCGCCGGGGCCCGTGGTGACGCACAAAAGCGCCGGCGTATTGTTCAAACGGGCGTAGCTTTCCGCCGCGATGGCGCAGGCCTGCTCATGATGATTATAAGTGCAGTGCAGCCCTTCTTTGTGCCCGAAAGCATCATTCAAATGCATGGCACCTCCGCCAACGACTGTGAAACAGTCGCTGATGCCGTGGGACACGAGAAAGTCTGCAACGTAATCGGCTAAACGTATTTTCATGGTTTTTATCCTTTCAAGAGATTATTATTCTGAAAAGTGATCAGGACTTATTTTACATACCAGTATTATACCTGTTGGAAAAGAAATACGTCAATGCGATTCCGAAAGAATGTGAGGAGCCTGATGATATTTGTTACCGGTGAACAGTAACGATATTCTTCTTTTTGGGGCTGAGTGCACGGTTCTCATACATGCGTTGTAATTTTTGGGATTATCCGTTATACTGGAATAATAAGAAAGGCATCGTGGAAGAAAAAGAAGGTGATTTATCTTATGCAGCGTCATTTTAATATGGAAGAAGCCTGCAGCTCCACAGAACATTACATGGTCAATTGGCGGGAGAACCGTAAAATGAAACTATTTGTCATTTCACATAAAGATTTTCGGATGCCTGTAAAAGACGGCATCTATACGGCACTGGCGGTTGGCGGTGATATACCCATGAAAGTGCAGCATGTCAGTGACAACACCGGGGATAATATATCGGCTAAGAACTGGAAATACAATGAACTTACCGGCATGTACTGGATCTGGAAAAATATAGAAGATGATATTGTGGGAATTTGCCATTACAGAAGATATTGTGTAACGCTGCTGGGAAAAATCCTGAATGTCCTCAGGGGTGCGCATGGACATTTCCTGACGGAAAAACAGATTCGCAAATATCTGACCCGATATGACATGATCGTGCACAACAAAACCTATTTTGCGAAGAATAATAAGACACAGTTCTGTGAGCAGCAAAAGGCAGAGTATTACGAAGCCGCCAGAGCAGTAATAAAGGAGTATTATCCGGAATATGCAAAAGATTTCGAAACAGTTTCAAAACAAAAATATGCCCATCTGCTCAACATGCTGATCGCCAGAAAGGAAGTATTTGACAGTTACTGTGAATGGCTGTTTCCTTTGCTGTTTCGGATCGAAAAGTACCTGGAAGAACATTATCCGAATGTTGATATGAACCGCAGCATGGGAATGATAGGAGAGCGGCTTTTGGATGTGTGGGTGCTGCACAATGGTATGAAATATAAGGAATGCTTTTCGGTGAATATGGAAAGAGTGGACTGGAAAATGTGGTGAACCTGAAAGCACATAAAAAGAGACTGCGCCTGTGTCAGTCTCTTTTTCGGTGGAAGGTATTTTCGCTTTTGCCGGATGTGTACCGGATGATGCAGCTTCTTTTACATTGCAGACTGAAACTCGTCAATGCTTTGGGCATGTGCGGCGAGCTTTAACCACCTGCGTAAGACGGAATCATCATTCTCGCTCATAATCTTTAAAGTGAGATCTGAAGCGACTGTGCCAAGGTCGCTGAGCATGTCGATCACGCTCAAAGCCCGGCCCTCCGCACGGCCTTCTGTTAATCCGGCAGCCTTACCATCATCAAAAATCATCTGTCCCAATGGATTCATGGAAAATTCCTCCTTTACGTCTTTCATTTCTTTTTGGGTTAAAAATTTGCTTGCAAGTACGTATAAAACAGCCTGCATTTTTTTTAAATCTTGGTTGCAGATTTGATCATACTCTGCATTTAAAAGCCGCAGCCCCTCCTGGATGCGGTCTTTGATCGACATTTTGCCGCTCATCAACGGCACATACATGACTGCTACCAGATCCTGGCGGGTAATTTCATTTGCTTTTTTCTTTCGCAGACGGGCGAAAAGACGATCAGCACTTTCCTTTTTGTAGCGGTGGACTTTTACCCGATAAGTGTTGATGCCTTCTGTCAGGCTGGAAAGCGGATGTTTGACATCCGCGCTGCAGAGCACGTGGGTAACAAGCGCAGCCTTATAGGTGCGGCTGGTTACGGCTTCATACTCGCGGAAGCGACGCAGATCATCAACGGTGATGCGGTCACTTTCAAACTCAAAGTGATGCCATTCGCCGTTTTCCATGATGTAACAAAAGTCCTCATATAGTTCCTTCACCTGAATGGAAATCGGGGCGGTGGGAGCGACCTGTTTGATTCGCTCCGGAATATGAAAATGGTTCACCATTTCCTGACCGAAATGCATGGCGATATATTTGTTCGCCACATCTTCCGCATGATGTACGGATTCCTTATTTGTTTGTAAATCGTTTGTGGGCATATACCTCTCTGTTTCCGGTTATGATCTGTTCTGCAGCAGAACAGCAACCTTCTGAGCCCGAACGGGAATGTGACGGAATGCCTCCTTCCTTATTTCAGCCAGCAGCAGGCTTTTTCTTTCCATACGCAAACCTCCAGTTGCCATACAGAAGCTACCAATTTGTTCTTGTGTCAATTTCTGATACCTGCCCGAAGCTGGGCATGAATAAATAAGAGAGGAACCTTTATATTCCTCAAAGCTGCAAAAAGCGATTCGACTTTTTGCCAAGACCGAAGTGCTGTCACCCGGTATGAAATGTCTGATAAAAATATTCCCGTATATACTGCTGTCTGAGTAGTTTTAGTTTAGCATAAGTAGAGGTAGGAGACAAGAAAATTTTGTCAGATTCTTGTCTCCTGCATAGACATGTTGGGCTTTGCGGAAACCTTTCTGTTATGATTCTTCTGCGACTGTGTCAAGTGCGGCGCGGATTACATTATCCATATCATAATATCGATATTGTCCCAGGCGTCCACCGAAAATGATATTGTTTTGGATATCAGCCAATTGCTTATATTGTGCATAAAGAGCAGTATTCTGTTCGTCATTGACTGGATAATACGGCTCCAGTCCGGGTTTCCATTCTGCCGAATATTCACGGCTGATAACCGTAGTAGGCTGGCTGCCAAATTCAAAATGTTTATGTTCAATGATACGGGTAAAGGGAACATCCCGATCAGTATAGTTTACAACAGCATTGCCTTGATAATTTTCTTCATCAAGCTCTTCTGTTTCAAAACGGACAGAACGATACTGTAACGCGCCCAGTTTGTAACCAAAGAATTCATCTATACAGCCGGTGTAAAGAATTTTTTTTGCGATCTCAGGCTGTTCTTTGATCAGATCAAAATAGCCTACATTTAGGCGAACTTCAATGCCTGTAAGCATTTTTTCAACCATAGCAGTATAGCCGCCTATCGGAATGCCCTGATAACGATCATTAAAATAATTGTTGTCATACGTGAAGCGGCAAGGCAATCTTTTAATGATGAATGAGGGAAGCACTTTGCAGTCGCGTCCCCACTGTTTTTCTGTATATCCCTTTACAAGTTTGGTATACACGTCTGTCCCAACAAGGCTTAATGCCTGTTCTTCTAAATTCTGTGGTTCCATAATATTAAGCGCTGCTACTTGCTCAGCAATCCTGGCCTTTGCTTCAGCAGGTGTACGTATTCCCCACATTTTGGAAAACGTGTTCATATTAAAGGGGAGATTGTACAGTTCATCCTTATAGACTGCAATCGGACTATTGATGTAGTTATTGAATTCAGCAAACTGGTTTACATATTCCCAGATGTTCTTATCACTGGTATGGAATATGTGAGCACCGTATTTATGTACATTGATTCCGGAAATTTGTTCTGTATACACATTTCCGGCAATGTGATCACGGCGATCAATTACAAGGCAGGATTTCCCTTGTTTATTTATTTCATGAGCGAATACTGCACCGAACAGACCGGCACCGACAATGAGGTAATCATATTGGGAATTCATACATTTACTCCTTTTTCTACATATTCGATAGGTGGATTGAATAAAAATCCGTCTTTCACACCGCAAGACAGGCATTTTATTCTGTTTGTTTTTTGAGATGACGGCAAAACCAGGATTTTAAAAAGCATAATCAAAACCCTGAGAAAATAATATAGGGTAGAAAGGAATCCCTTCTTTTT
>JAFUMV010000085.1 GCA_017482485.1 Lachnospiraceae bacterium | reverse complement strand
GAAAGACTGATACACTGGGGCTTTTATGATTTAGCCACAGCATATCAGTCTATGCACGTCAACTATTGAAAACGCCGGATACGTGAACCGTATGTCCGGTGTTGTGAGAGGACGGCGGTTAGTCACCGCCTCCTACTCGATCAATCAAGTAATTCTTTTTCTTATTCCTCTGCAGGTCCTTCCGGAGCTTTTTCATAGATAGAGTTCATGGGTGCCAGGTACAGCTCTTCAATTTGAACCACACCTTCTGATTCAAGAAAAATGTCTCTGGAATCAAATGCGCTATAGGAGCGGACACTGATGGACTTGGTGTCATTGAAGAAGGCCTCAACCAGGGATCTGTCAACGTAAATCTCCAGGACGAGCTCATCACCGTCCATCGACAGCGGGCCAATAGCAGAGGCAATGCCTGCCGCCGAACCCCGGTTGCTGGTATTGGCAGTGATAGTGGCGTTTGCATGGTTGTAGGTGATGGTAGTGCCATCCAGCTGACCGTTGGACTTCAGATTGATGCTGAATTTCTCTGCCTGTGAAACATCTGCGCGCAGACGCAGATAATACATATCTTCATCCGCTGCTTTGAGCGCCTCGTTCGCTTCTTCCAGTGTCATATCACTGTCGCTGATCAGAGGGGCTCCCTCCAGCCCATGAAGTGCCTCTACAGGCTCCATTTTAAGATCCGTGCCTACATCGTTCAGCCAGATTCGTCTGGTCAGTCCCACGCAGTTGGCCCAACCGGACGCACCCTCCTCAGTGCTTTTGCGCTGATCCTGCATGATGCTGAACAGGTAAGTGTTTTCACTGACGGGGTCCTGAAATGCGCTGGGACCGGTGAATACATTACTGCCGTAGTCCAGCAGTGCAGGTTCTTCAAATCCAGCGTCCGGTGTAAACTTTCCGGTTTCCGGATCGAAGTCTCCCAGGTAATAGTAGATCTTATTATCTCCGATATTGGCTGGTGCCGGGGAGAAAATAAATACATATTTCTCCAAAGTTTTCGCTTCGTTGGTCAAAGGAAGCAGGATCGGCAGTTCCCAGCTGGTTCCGTATGTAATGGGTGGATCCTCCATTTCGAAAACAGGTCCGCGATAGATCCAGTTCATGTCGATGGTTCCGTCATCGCGCAGTTCCAGGGTTTTAGTTTCATACAGCAGGGCGGTTCCGCCGGTTGTTCTGGTACTGCCGGAGCAGACCAGCATGAACCAGCTGTCTTCTTCCTTCCAAATGTGGGGGTCACGGAATTCACCGGATCTGCCCTGACCGCTCTTCTGTTCGACAGCCAGTTCCGGATAGATGACCCAGTCCGTAAGCTCGGGATCGTTCAGGTCAACAGGATACGCAACACCGATATTCTGATTGGAGACCATCCCTTCCTCTGCAAAACTGTCATTGCCTGCGGTAAAGAACAGCAGCGGCACGCCGTTTGTATCCATTACCGAACAGCCGGACCACACGCCGTCAGGAACAACCGAATTTTCGGTCGGTGTAATGGCTTCCTTTACGGGTCTCCAGTTCACCAGATCTTCGCTGACCAGATGCCCCCAGCAGATGTTGCGCCAATAGGTTCCCACCATATTTTGCTGGAAGAACAGATGGTACATTCCATTGTAGTACATGGGCGCATGAGGTTCGTTCATCCAGTGCTGGTAAGGACCGCCATGATATTGGGTCTTGTAAATATCCTCCGTCAGAACATTCTGAAGGGAAATATCCTCATAGGCAATTTCAGGTGCCTCGGCTGAGATCAGTTCTTCCGAAGACAGCACCCGTCTGTATAGCTTCAGCTCATCCATGAGACCGCTGAACATATTGTAGCTGCCGGCAGCGCTGGCATTTGCGTGGGCATTTTTGCCCACCATCAGATCCTCATTCTGCGCAGGCGCGATCTTACTGCCGGCAGAGATGGACTTCGTTCCCACAACACTTCCGTTGAGATACAGCGTCATGGTGCCCGCCTTACCATCAAACACGGCAGCTACATGATTCCACTGATACTTTTCCAGCCGGCTGTCATCCGTCCACAGGGTGAGCCAGTCTTCTCCTGTGCCTACCTGAAAGCAAAGTCTGCCGAACCGCTGATAACCCAGCAGGAATCCCTGATTTTTCTCCTTTTGATATTGCCCCACAATGGCAGTCAGTTGTTCCTCCCCTTTAGAGGCAGCGTTGGGATTATCATATTCAAAGGCGCGGGGGGCAACCCATGCACTGATGGTAAAAGCATCGCCCTCCACACACAGCACCTCGGGATCAAAGCGGATTGCATTGGAACAGCCGTCGAACAGAAGGCAGCCGCCTTCCACACCGCTATCACGCCACTGGGGGTCCTGTGCGGTGTTAAAAACGGTCTGTGTGAAGAGATAGGAAACCTCCGCCGTGCCCGCGGTACCGGAGGCATCCGCGATTGTGGTACCAGCGCCCTCGTCAAAAGTGAGATGCAGCAGCAGATCCTTTTCCGGATTACTTTTACAGCCTGCTGCTGCCGTCAGCAGCGCCGCCAGCAGTAGGCTCGTCAGAGGGAGAGACAGAAACTTTCTTAAAAACATAAAATATCACCTCGTAAGATAGATTATATATACCAAATATCCCATGCTGATTTCAAACCGGGCCGCCCGTAGGACGCAGGAAAATGCGGATCATGCCGCAGACTCGTGTACTGCCGCGAATCCTTCCCGGCCTGAACAACGGCGCCCTTTTTTGACGTGTAACGTTTCATAAACTTACAAAATAATATGTGCACTAACTGAATGCCGTACACACATGAAACGTTACATATTTATAAAAATAATACGGTGTCCTTTTGAAAATGTCAAGATTTTTATGATTCTTATTTCTATTTTTATCTTTTACAAAAACGAATATTTTATATATTTTCTACAGCCAGAGCATCAATAATTTGTATAAATTTCCTAAATATTTTCTCAAAGTTTGAAATTTGCTTGTGTCAGGACTTTCTTTGTGCTACGCTTAGCATATCTTGAATCCGTCAATACGGAATCCGAGTTTATCTTACCAGGCAGTCAGGGAGACTGCAGGTCAATTTATTCACATCCCTGTTATCGGGGAATGTTCAAATTTTTTATTTTATTTTAATACAAGGAAGGTATCTGCTTATGGTACAAACGAACAAACTGAAAGTGCATTTTCCGATGATTCGGGAAAAGGAAGAACTGCTGGAGGAAATCCGGGAAAACAAAACATTATCGGCAATGTATGAGTCCTGGAATCAGGAGGCGCAGGAGAATTTTTTAAATTTTTGCTGCGGAAACAGAGGGATCAAGGTGATGTATGACGCTTTTTTCAAGGAAGTCATGAATCCGGAAGCGGACCGATCACGTCTTGAAGATTTTCTATGCACAGTTCTGAATAAGAATGTGAAGATCGTTAAGATTCTGCAAAATGACAACACACGGATCGCTGATGAAACCAGCCTGCTGGTCACGGATATCGTGGTGGAGCTGGAGGACGGCTCACTTGCGAATGTGGAGGTCCAGAAAATCGGATACATGTTCTCCGGACCGAGATGCGCTTGCTATTCTGCGGATTTACTGCTGCGACAGTACAAAAGGGTGAGGGAACAGAAGCTGAAGGAATTTTCCTACCGCGATATAAAGACCGTGTTTTTGATTGTAATTTATGAAACCAGCCCTTTAAAGTTTAAAAAATTTCCCGATATTTATCTGCATCGCGCAAGGCAGGAATTTGATACGGGGCTGGACATGGATCTATTGCAGGAGTACATAATGATCCCCCTTGACAATTTCAAAAAGTCTATGCAGAATAAAACTATAAAGAACAAATTGGAGGCGTGGCTGACATTTTTGAGCGAAGACAGACCGGAAAGAATCGTTGAATTGATTACGCTTTATCCGGAGTTCAAGGCCATGTATCAGACACTGTATAACATGTGTCAGAATACGGAGCAGATTATGGGAATATTTTCGGAAGAACTGCGCGAGTTGGATCGCAATACAGTGAAATATATGGTTGAAGAACAGCAGAAAGAAATCGAAGCAAATCGTGCGAAGATAGAGCAGGATCAAGTGAAGCTCGAAGAGAACCGAGTGAAGCTCGAAGAAAACCGAGTGAGGATGGAGCAGGATCAAGCGAAGCTCGAAGAGAACCGAGTGAAGCTCGAAGAAAACCGAGTGAAGATGGAGCAGGATCGAGTGAAGCTTGCAGAGAAGGACGCAATTATCGCGGCTTTACAAAAAGCGCTGGATGAGCGGACGAAAAAGTGAATACAGAAAAACAGGGCGTGTCAGGTAGATTTGACCGCCCCGTTTTTGCTCTCCTACAACAAATAATTCTGCTTCATCTGCTTTCGATATTGTCCCGGCGCAATGCCCATATTTTTCTTAAATACCTGATTCATGTATTGCTGGCAGCCGAAACCGCATGCTTCGGCTATGCAGCAGATGCTGTTTTCACTGTGCCAGAGCATTTCTTTGGCTTTTTTTATGCGATAATCTGTCAGATATGCATGGGGAGACATGCCACATAAGGTAGAAAAAATATTGTGAAAATAAGTAGGGCTTAAGTTGGCGGAGGCCGCAATGTCGTTTAAGTGTATGTTTTCAGAAAAATGCTGTGTCATGTAAGCCTGTGCATCTGCAACAATCTGATAATCCCGTGCATTTTGGGTCTGCGAAATCCGGGAATCTTCCAGAATCAGCGAAAGCAGAGCCAGAAGTTTCGAGTAAAACTGCAGGGAATTCTGGGAGATTGTTTCCTGCAGCAGAATGATTTCCTTAAGCAGTGCTTTGATCTCAGGGGCATGGCAGGCTTTAAAATATTCCGGAGCATTCATCAGTTCATCACAAAGCGCGCCCTCCGCAGTAAATTTTAAAAACATGGTGGTAAAGGGGAGAATGGAGTGGCGCACCTGTCCCGGTTTGGCAATCTGAATATGATCTGCCCTGATCTGGTAGGCTTTATCATCCGCCATGGTGGTCTGTCCATTAGAAAGATAATACTCTATTTCAAATTTGGCGGTAATTCTTTTGGGAGAGTGTGTAAGGGTGTCGAACTCGGAACAGTTCCAGTAACCGCAGGTTATGTTTTCAGGCAGCAGCATTGTAAAACCTCTATAGTAAGATTTCTTAAAAATTCAGAAAGAATCTATGTATAACTCTAAATTTATATGATTTATAATAGAATAAGATATTATAAAAATCAAGTTTATTTATCACTTCAGGAGGATTGAAAATGAGCAGAGTAAAAGTGGAGATTAGTAGATTGCGGATACCCACTTATGCTGAACCGAGGGCGGAAGAGCTGCCGATGTTTGCCGAAAATCGAGTGCATCAGAGAACCAGCGGAAGGCCTTATCCCAATAAGGTTGTGATGCAGGTGAATCGGACTGATAAACAGGACAGAGAATATACGGTGGTGTGTCTGGAAAATGAGTATTTGAAAATAGAAATTCTGCCGGAAATCGGAGGAAGAATTTATTCGGCGCTGGATAAAACGACAGGATATGATTTTTTCTATAAACAGCATGTGATAAAGCCTGCGCTCATCGGGGTGCTTGGTTCGTGGATTTCAGGCGGCGTGGAATTTAACTGGCCGTTTCATCACAGAGCTTCCGGTTTCATGCCCTGTGATTATAAGGTGGAAGAGCTGCAGGACGGCGGCGCCGTTTGCTGGCTGTCGGAACATGACCCGATTGACCGCATGAAAGGTATGGTGGGGATTGTTTTAAAACCGGGTGAGAGCAGATTTGAGACGAGAATGCGTCTGTATAACAGAACTTCCGTACCGCATTCATTCCTCTGGTGGGAAAATGCTGCGGTTCCGGTAAATGAAAATTATCAGATTTTCTTTCCGCAGGATGTGAGTTATGTGAATTTCCATTATCTGAAGTCGCGTACGACTTTTCCGGTTGCGGGCAACGGAGTGTTTAACGGGATTCCAATGGAGACGGACAGAGACATCTCATGGCATAAAAATACCAGGGAGGCCACTTCTTATTTTGCCAGCGCATCCGATTATGACTTTTTCGGCGGTTACGACCATGGAAAAGAATGCGGCGTGGTACATATCGGGGATCATCACATCTCTCCGGGCAAAAAAATGTTTACCTGGGCATACGGCCAGCTGGCAACTTCCTGGGAGAACGCGCTCACAGATACCGATGGCCAGTATGCGGAGCTGATGGCAGGCTCCTATTCCGATAACCAGCCGAATTTTTCTTGGCTGGAGCCTTACGAAACAAAGCAGTTTTCTCAGTACTGGTATCCGATTTCCAAAATAGGAGCGCCCACCTTTGCAAACTTAAACTGCGCTTTTCGGATCGAAAGAGAAAAAGAATGCTGCTTAAAGATTCAGACTACGAAATTCTGCCCCGGCGCTGTTGTAAAAGTGTATGACGAAAATAAAGTGTATGCACAGCAGGTCTGCGATTTGGCGCCTGAAAAGAGTTTAACACTTAAGCTGGAAGAACTTCCGGAGCATGTAAGCGTAAGCGTGTTGGCAGATGGTAAAACCATCGCCGCGTATACGGAAAAGGAGTTTGATAAATTCACCATGCCCGATGTCATAACGGACATGCCTTCTGCGGCAGGGATGAATTCAGCAGACGAACTATATCTTGCGGGCGTGCATGTGGACCAGTATCGTGACCCGGCGACGCTGCCGGATGCTTACTGGAAAGAAGCATTGAAACGCAATATTAACCATATTCCTTCTCTGATTGCAATGGCGAAATATGAGTATAATCGTTATGATCTGGAGCAGGCGATTGGATATGCGCAGCGCGCCGTAAAGCAGATCAGCCTTTACAACGAACGCCCCCAGAGCGGAGAGGCATATTATGTATACGGTCAGATCCTTGAGGCGATGGGCAATTATGAGAAAGCCTATGACTATTACTATAAGGCGGCCTGGGCGGCAGATTGTGTCAGCAAAGGCATGACCCGAATCGCTCTGATTGACGTAAGACGAAAAGATTATGAGCAGGCAGTTTCACATGCCCGGAATGCCCTGGATTACGGAAGGAATAATTCCCTTGCTAAAGCTGCGCTGGTGATTGGACTGAGAGAGCTCGGTGAGGAAGAACTGGCGATGCGCACAGCGCAGAAGCAGCTTAAAAAGGACAGCCTGGATCATATGATGAGATTTCTTGTGGGAGCAGAGGACCTGTATCAAGTGATGGACAGCGACGGTGCACAGACCTGCCTTGATCTTGCCTTTGATTTGGCAGCAATGGGCAGGTATGAGGATATCGTGAGGCTGTTAAAAGGGCTGATCAGCCAAAAACCGGACTGCAGGAACAAACCTGTGCTCTATGCGTTGGGGTATTTTGAAGGACTTGTCTGCCGTGATGCACAAGGAAGCGTCACGGACGGCTGCGCCGCAGCGAAAGCGCTGTACGAACAGGCACAAAAGGCAGAGCTTGGAGCCTGCTACCCCGTGCGGTTTGAGGAAATTGCGGTGCTGGAAGATGCTATTGCCAAAACCGAAAGCGCGGATGCCAAAATGCTGCTGGGATGCCTTTATTATAACAAACTGCATTATAAAAAGGCTGCCGCTCTCTGGGAGCAGTGCAAAGATCATTATGTTGCGGGGAGAAATCTCGCGGTCGCATATTTCAGCCATCTGCATCGGGCGGATGAAGCGCTGAAAATCATGAAAGCGCTTGCAGCACAGCGTCCGGCCGATGAAGAGCTCGTCTATGAGACAGTCACACTGATGGATAAGATGGGCGTCGCTCCTGCAGAAAAAGCAGAATTCATAACAGGTCATACCATTACAAGAGATGATATTCTGACAGAACTGGCAAAGGCCTACAATCAGATGGATGAGCCTGACAGGGCGCTTGAAACTTTGCTTTCACACGAGTTTGTGCCCTGCGAGGGCGGTGAACATGCCATTGCGGACCAGTATATGTTTGCATATCTGATAAAAGGAAAACGAAAAATGCTGGCGGGCAACACACAGGCTGCGCTTGAATGCTTTAAAAAAGGACAGATACTGCCGCAAAATCTGGGGGCCGGCATCTGGAATCACTGCAAGCTGGTTCCTCTGAAATACCACGAAGCCCTGTGCCTGGAAAAACTCGGAGAAAGAAAAGAAGCAGAAGAGATTTTCTATTATATCTCCCGGATACAGATTGAATATTTCAGCAACATGCATTTGAAGGAGCTGCCCTATTATCAGGCAAAATCCTTTGAGCATCTTGGAGAAACGCTCAAAGGCCAGCATCTGATCACCCGATATTTGCGGGAATGGAAGTCAATCAAAGATGTGAAAGATAACGGATATTTTTCCACCACGCCGTTTTTTATTCCATTTGTGGACAATCCGGAAAAAATGCGAAAAGCGCAATACCTGTACCTGATGGCATTATGCCATGATTACATGGAAAAAAAGAATGAGGCCAAAGAAATGATGGAAGAAAGCAGCAGACTTAATACGGACAATCTGTTTGCGCTTTATTTTAAACAATATGGATTCCTGAATTGATATCTGAATGTCATTTCCCTGAAAAGAAGTCGGCGCGAAAAGATTCCTGGCAAAACAGTTGGCAGGACTTTTCGCGCCGACAGATCTTTATGAAGTTTCATTTTTCAGCCGCCGTCGAAATGTGCCCGGCGCGATACCGAAAAAGTTCCGGAAGATTTTAATAAAATAGCTCTCACTGGAAAAACCGCAGCGATAAGCAATTTCACCTACTTCATATTCCGTTGATTTCAGCAGCGTCATCGCACTCTGAAGTCTTGAACGAACGGCAAATTCCCTTATGGGCAGACCGGTAATCCTGCGAAAATCCTGCTTGATTTTTGTCTGACTTACATAAAACATTTCCGCCAGTTCGTTGATTGTGATTTGTCGTCTTAAGTCACTTCGAATGACATCAATCACATCGAAGATATAGGTATCCCTGATTTTGGAGGAAAGTATTTGCCTTCCGTCTGCCGCTAAAGCTGCCGTTTCGGTCAGAATGCTCAGTAAAATCGGCAGCATTCTTTCAGGGTGGTTTGTTCTTGTTTTGATCAGGTCAAAAAAGGGCGTAACAGCATCCAATTCGTTTTCGTTAAGCGGAAGAATCAATACATCATTCTGAAATAACGTTTCCATGTGCGTGAGTGTTTCCGGAAGATTCGAAAGCAGATCTTCATGAAAAAAAATGACTCTGCTGGCGTAGAACTTTCCTGAAATTTTTACCACTTCATGATAAGTTCCCGATCTGTTGATCAAAATGGCAGGTGCCTGAAAACGAAATCGATTTCCATTATTGATGCATTCGCATTCCGCTTCCGAGGTGACCAGAATAATTTCTTCATGGTCATGCATGTGAATCAACTCGGAAGCAAATCCTGCATTCCGATCCACTTCCAGATAGGAAATAACGCCGTCCTTTGGTAAATATCGGTAATCAATCCCACTCAAGACAGTAACCTCCTTTTCCCATTCCAGGGAGATTTTTTGAAACAAATTAAAATGTCTATTTTTTATATCAGAGGTCCATGTTTCTGACCCTTTGTTAATATTCGGCCGAAATGAAAAACGGTATGATGATGATACAGATGATCATTTAATAAAAAGGAGGTTCTTATGAAACACTCACAAGATCAAAATTCATTTTCCATTTACACTGAGGGAAAATGCGATCCGAAAGCCTGCGTGCAGGGTGACTGCTATCGATTCACACTGCTTACGGAACGAATCATACGCCTTGAATATGATCCGTCAGGAACTTTTGAAGATCGCCCTTCGCAGACGGTACTGTTTCGGAATTTGCCGGTTCCGGAGTTTCACGTCCGGGACACCGGAGAACGTCTGGAAATTCACAGCCGGCATTTCAATCTGACCTATCATTACGGTCAGGAAAAGCAGTTTACGGAAAACTCCCTCGTTATCGATGCGAAAAACAATTTCACCAACTACGGTGCATCCTGGCATTTCGGAGCCACACAATACGGGGATCCGCCCCGACATCACAACCTGTATGGCACGGCCCGGACGCTGGATCGTGCCAATGGCGCCGTTGCACTGGAAAGAGGCCTGATGGATACCAGCGGTCATTCTTTCTTTGACGATTCCGAAACTGCGCTCATTGAGAAAGACGGCACGCTGGCCCCCAGAAAAGAAGGAACTATTGACTGTTACTACGTCTGCTGTCAGCACGACTACATTGAAACGCTGCAGGACTTCTATCTCATTACCGGAAAACCGCCCATGCTGCCCCGATATGCGCTGGGCAACTGGTGGAGCCGATATTACAAGTATACCGAAGAAAGCTATATGGCACTGCTGGACCGCTTCGAAAAAGAGGATGTTCCCTTCTCCGTGGCCGTTTTGGATATGGACTGGCACGTCACGGAAGTGGATCCCAAATACGGCAAAGGCTGGACAGGATATACCTGGAATCGGGATTATTTTCCCAATCCGCAGCGTTTCCTGGAAACCCTTCATGACAGGGGATTTCATTCTGCCCTGAATCTGCACCCTGCCGATGGCGTACAGGGCTTTGAAGATGCTTATCCCGAAATGGCAAAAATCACCGGAGCGGATCCCGAAAAAGAGGAGCCGGTTCCCTTTGATTTGACAGACAGCGTTTTTCGGAATGCTTATTTCGATGTCCTGTTGCATCCCCATGAGGAAGCCGGAGCCGACATCTGGTGGATCGACTGGCAGCAGGGCCGCAAATGTGCTGTAAAAAATGTGGATCCCTTATGGCTTTTG
This sequence comes from Lachnospiraceae bacterium, assembly GCA_017482485.1. Taxonomy (GTDB): domain Bacteria; phylum Bacillota; class Clostridia; order Lachnospirales; family Lachnospiraceae; genus Gallintestinimicrobium. The sequence goes on along the minus strand of JAFUMV010000085.1, from coordinate 44,462 downwards.
AATCACTACCACTATCTGGACAGCAGCCGGAACGAAAAGCGGGGACTGATTCTTTCACGTTATGCAGGCCTTGGTTCCCATCGCTATCCTGCAGGTTTTTCCGGTGACACGATTTCCACATGGGAGTCCCTGGATTTTCAGGCCTATTTCACACTGACTGCAGTAAATGCCGGTTTCCCTTTCTGGAGTCATGACATCGGCGGCTTTACCGGCGGAGATCGGGATCCGGAACTGTTTGTACGCTGGCTGCAGCTTGGAACGTTCTCACAGTTTTTGCGGCTCCATTCGAATTCGCTTCCATTCGTATCAAAGGAACCCTGGAATTTTGGAAAAACAGTAAAGCCCATCATCTGTGACTGGCTGCGGCTGCGTCATAAACTGATTCCCTACCTGTACACGGAAACCTGGCGTCAGAATCAGGAAGGTATTACTTTGATTCGTCCCGCCTATTATGATTATCCGGATGAAAACCGCGCTTATTCTTTAAAAAATCAGTACAGTTTCGGCAGTCAGCTGCTGATCTGCCCTATTACGTCTCCGGCGGATCCGGTCACAGGACTGGCTTCTGTAACAGCATGGATTCCGGATGGCGTTTATACGGACTTTTTTACCGGAAAAACCTATGCAGGTTCTCGGGTAACCACTTTAAACAGGTCAATTGAGGAATATCCGGTTCTGGCAAAGCCGGGTGCCATCGTGCCGACGGCGCTTATGGCAAAAGGCTCAAACAGTACTGAAAATCCGAAAGAAATGGAAATCTTTGTATTTCCCGGTGCTTCCAACAGTTATACGCTCTTTGAGGACGACGGAGAAAGCCAGGAATTTCGTAATGGAAAAGCTTATTATACGGAATTTTGCCTGGACTGGGAAAACAGGCGTTTTACAATCAGCGGTCATGGCGATAAAAGCTTCGTTCCGGAAAGCAGAAGCTTTACAATCACATTCAGGGGCTTTGACAATTTCCTCCCTGTGGGAGAGGCGATCACAGGCACGCGGTATGATGCCGATACCCGTTCTGTTATTGTACAGCTTAAGCCTGTGGCTTTGGGTGAAACGATTTGTATTGATCTGCCAGGCGCACAGAGAGAAACCAACCTGACAGGCAAGGAGCGCTGTTTTGAGTTTTTGAATCTGTCGCGTTTGGAACTTGGACAAAAAACGGATATCTACAAGATGATTGAACAGGATTTGTCTTTGACACGGATTCTGGACGAGCTTCTGGCGGACCGGATTAATCCTCGGGTTATTGAGGTATTGAACGAAATACTGACAGATTAATATGTTTTAGGAAAATTACTCCGCGGCGAATGCTTATTCGCCGCGGAGAATCCATTCCTCCAGCCAGCGATAAGCCATTTCAATCCAGCATTCACAGCCGGGCTGCAGTCCGGTTCCTTTTATGCTCTGTGATCTGCGATTCGCCAGAGAAAGTCCGTGCGGACCCTTTTCAAACAGGTGAAACTCTACAGGAATTCCGTTTTTTACAAGCTCGTTCACCAGCAGAAGTGAATTCTGTACAGGAACAGCCTGGTCCTCAAAGGTATGCCATATAAAGGCCCGAGGAACCTGAGGACCCACATGCTTTTCCAGAGATAAATCCATTTTCTTCGTTTCGTATGCATCTCCCAGAAGATGCTGAAAGGAGGAATAATTTCCAAATTCGCCGGCCGTAATCACCGGGTATCCCAGAATCATTGCGCCAGGGCGCAGTTTATCCGAACTGATTCGGAGCGCTTCTTCCACCCATTTCTGATTCCAGAATTCACAATAGCTGCACACAAGATGACCGCCGGCAGAAAATCCTGTCAGCACAATCTGATTTGTATTTACATGAAATTGGGCTGCGTGTTCGTACATCCAGCCCACAGCGCTTCCAAGTTCCAGAAGGGCTGTGGGAAATACGGCCGGTCTTACAGAGTAGCGCAGTACCGCTGCGTGATAGCCCATGGCATTAAACTGTAACGCCATAATTTCCGCTTCACGGTCTGAAGTTCCGGCGTATCCGCCGCCGGGACATATGATTACCACAGGCCGCGTCCGGATTGCCAGTTTAGGGGAATCGTCCAGCAGGTATACATATAAAGCGGCATCCTCCAGGGAATTTTTATTTCTGATATCTACCTTTGCGTAATACATGATGGCTTTTCACTCCTTTGATTTCAGAATCTTATTCAGGCTCTTTCGGCTGCAGCGTGGGCGCATGCCCGTACACTCTTTTGTATGCTTTATAGAAAGAATTCAAATTCGCATAACCGCATTCGGTAGCTATTTCGGTGACCGTTTTCTGCATCTGCGCCAGCTGTTCATTGGCATGTCCCATTCGTTTTTTCTCGATGTAGTCCGCTACTGTCATGTTCGTTGCATTTTTAAAAACTTTTCGTATGGTAGAAGTGGAGCACTCAAAATGGTCTGCAATGGTTGCCGGACACAAATCATAGCTTGTGTAGTTGGCATCGATGTACAGAATGATATTCTGAACGAAGGGATCAATTTCTGTGCAGGGATTGGCTTTTATTTCTTCAATAAACCTGCTGATCGGTTCTGACAACTGCTCGTACAGCGTTTTTTCATCGTGCGTTTTTTTTGCGGCATCATAGTTGGGGATGTACTGATCCATTAACTGCAGAGGATGCTCCAGCTTGATACATGTTAAAATGGTACGGATCATTTCATACACATTCCGGTGCATTGCCAGATTATGCATTTTATCCAGTTCGTCCGAAAATGTGCGCAGACAGCTTAAGGCCATCTCCTGATTGCCATAGCTGATGGCGGTATATAATGTCATGATTTCATTGGCGGAAAAAGAGCTGGTTGGAGTTTCAGTGAAGTCATCCGCCGTACACACCTGCGTTTCACCGTTGGTAAAAGGAAGATCAATAATATTCTGCACCTGGCGATAAGCGGCAGGCAGATTTTCAAAATGGGTGCATAATTTGCTGGCAACACAGCGAATGATCAAAGAAGGTTCTTCGCTGTTAATATTGTTGATGACATAGTCCAGGGCGGAGCGATAATCTGCAAAATCCTTTTCCGAAATGAGCAGCAGCAGTTCAGACTCACTTAACTGCTGCAGGTAAGCTGTCGGGAGTTCGCTCTGCAGAAAGGATTGCAGAATCAGTACCGGTTCCGAAATGGAGACCTGTTCCGTGTCCTTGCGCGTCTGCAGCCGGATCAGCAAAAGATAATAACCTTCCCTGGGAAAATCCGGGAAATAGGAATCAAAAAGAGCGAGATCTTTCGGATAGGTCAGCTGTCCGGTGAGGGCTCTTTCCATAAATCGTATCTGAAGAGTTTTCTGCTGATTTTGAATGAGAAGCTGGTACTGTTCCAGATGCTGGTCAGCATTCATTATACTTTTGGAAATATATTCAAAATCATTTTGTGTTTTTCTGTCTCTCGATTTTACATCCTCATCAAAAATATTCCGGCAGTTCTCCAGAATGCTGATGATTCCGAGAAAAGGACGGGCTGAAACATGGGTACCTGTCACGATGATCAGAATCAACAGTAAAACGCAGACCACACAGTAAAATATTAAAAAGAAGTAAACCGGCTGCATTTTCTGGTAAAAAAGTGAATCCGAGATATAAAGTGTTATTTTCAGGTTGCCGCTGGAAAGCTGTCCGCTGAGTGTCTGGTAGCTGTCCATGTTTTCAGGCAAATCACTGTACAAAAGAGTTTCATTCCCCTGACTTAAGGTGATGAAGCAATTTGAATCATCTGATGGTTCAACCAGCAGATTTTTGATATCGGAAACGTTTAAGCAGACATAAATATAAGTGGAATTATACCATTTTAAGGAATAGATAATGGCATCATATTCTGTTGTTAAGGTTCTGATATGGTGTACCGGCATAAATCCGGATTTATTGTTTTGCAGAAGCTGTGACCATTCTTCATAGGTCAGACCATCCACCTGAAAACAGTTCGGATAATAGGCAAGCCTGTCCTGAAAGAAAACCGTGTCAGGAAGGATGGCAACATTCTGATCCAGCAAAACTGCGGCATCGGAAACAATTCCTTCCAGAGGATTCATCAGGCCGCCAAACGTATTTCTTAACTGATTTCTGATATTTGAGGGCACTTTTGTATAGTCGGCATCGGAATAACAAAGAGTGGTGAAGCGGGAGTCATAAGACAGTGTGACAGATGCATTTTTCACACTGTCTACAATCGCTTCAATATGGGTAATGCCCATATTCATTTTCTGATTGAGCTTTTCCAGCTGGAGTTTTGCAAAGGTGTTTTGCAAATATGAAAGAACCGGAATCAGTATTAAAAAAAATACGATGGAAATTATTGTAAAAATCAGAAAAAAACGGCGTACAATGTCGGAATCCATGATTTTGGTTAATTTGGAAGAGAGGCCTTTTTTCATCTGTAGATCAGCTCCTGTTTTTATGGTGCGATAATTGTAACATCTTTTGATGAAAAATCAAATTCGGTTTTAGATAAAAAGCATATTTTCATCAATAAAAGTACTTTTTTCACTATTCGTTTTTGGGCATTTAATTATTTCACTGCAGCAGAATCAAATATCATCATGCACGCAAAAACATGCTTTTGTAGAATGAAACTGTAAAGTTTTGAGACCGCAGAGCGGTTAGAAAGGAGAATGAAATATGGGATATCAATACAGAGAGGACAACACGGCTATCATCGATGTGACCAAACCGCCTTACAATGCGGACAAGACAGGAAAAGAAGACTGTACAGAAGCTTTAAGAAGAGCATTTGATGATGTTCTTCGCCCGAATATTGATGCGCTGGAGGAAACAAAACAGAAGCTTCTTGCCATGGAGGATCCGAATGCGCGGATCGGGTTTGAAATCCGTAAAGAGAATGGCATTTTATATGTGATCTTTCCGGAAGAGCTTAATCCTACAAAAATTCTGTATTTTCCAAACGGAACCTATCTGGTCAGCAATACCATCACCTACTCGCTGGAAAATCTGGCAAATATTTTTCACGGGCTGCCTTATATGGAGATGAATCGGCAAATCTATTTTAAAGGAGAGAGCAGAGATGGTGTCATTATAAAATTAAAAGATTCCTGTCCCGGCTTTGAATATGGAAGCAACAAGCCGGTAATCAATTTTATGCTGGGGGAGAAGTCAAATATTGCCATGACCAACTCTTTTGAGGACATTACCATTGATGTGGGAAAAAATAATCCCGGCGCAGTGGGGCTTGTTTTCTTCGGCAACAATACCGGAACGGTCCGCAATGTGAAAATTTTGAGCTCTGATGAACAAAAAAGAGGTTATGCCGGACTGGAGATCAAACATGAAATGGTGTCGGGCTGTTTCGTGAACCATGTGGAAGTGGATGGTTTTAATTACGGCGTTCGGGCAATTCCCCTGCGAAACTTCATGGTATTTGAAGATATTCTTGTAAAAAATCAGAAGAAAGCGGGATTTTTTATCAATAACGCAATTATATCCATTCGCCGTTTAAAAAGCATCAATAAGGTAGTGGGCATTTCAATTGTCGGCGCCCAGGCTCATGTGGCTTTAGTAGATTCGGAGATTCTGGGGGATAATCCATTTACCAGCGCGATCAACTGTGATCTGGGTTCCTGTTTTATCCGAAATGTGAAGACGCGCGGTTATGCCGGGGCGATGTCCTATGCAGAACAGCCGGAGATTCTTTCGGATGATATTGAGGAATATGTTTCGGAAAAAATTTTTTCCCTGTTTCCCAATGAACTGAAATCAGAGGCGCTGCCGGTGGAAGAAACGCCGCAGGTGCCCTGGCCTGAAAGTTCTGAAGAATGGGCGAGCGTCAATGAATTCGGTGCAGCAGGAGACGGTGTGACGGATGATACGCAGGCGATTCAGGCAGCTATGCTGAGCGGAAAAAAACATATCTTTTTTCAGCCCGGAAAATATTTGGTTACAGGAAGCATTACTGTACCGGAAAATGTAGTGCGGATCAATTTCATGTACTGTGACTTTGTGGCAGGAGAAACGGTAAAAGCGATGAGCGACAGGGGGGTCTTTGTCATCACCGGGGATGAGGGAACCATTCTTTTGGAGGATGTTTTCACCTGGGAGCAGTTTTACGGGTATATGCGATTCATTGAGCATGCAGGAAAGAGGACACTGGTAATGTCCGATTTGCATACTCAGACGGCCGCGATGTATTTTAACTCTGTGGAAGGCGGAAAAGTCTTTATAGAAAACTGCGGCTGCACGCTGGGCGCGCATCCTTACAGGGACACGCCGGCCTATGCCTTTAAAGGGCAGAAGGTGTGGGCACGTCACATCAATCCGGAACGTTCCATGAAAGAGATTTTAAACGATCATTCAAAAGTCTGGATTCTGGGATTCAAAACAGAGAGCTACGGAACGGCCTTTGAGACAATAAACGGCGGACATACGGAGGTGCTTGGCGGAACCATCAGTATTGGAAGAAACCGGGAGCTGCCTGCAATTTTAAATTATGACTCAACCGTTTCACTTGTGGCGTCCACAAATGGATGCAGTTTGGATCACATTTTTCCGCTGGCAATCGAAGAGAGGCAAAACGGGGAAATCAGACAACTGATGCATGACGTTTTTCCGATTCGTCTGCTCAATAACTACAAAATACCTTTATATATTGGAAGAAAACAGGGGGAATAAAGCACTTTTTCAGCATGAAATATCAGAGAAAATCATTTTTTCACGCTGATTTCTCCAAATCTCCTGATGCCAAAAACAATTTTTTAGCCCATAATGGAGTCATCACGGAACGCGCGGTTCTGAGAGTATGAACTTAAAAAGGAGGAAATTTATGAAATTCAAAAAAATTGTTGCAATGCTTCTTTCCTGCAGCATGATCGCTGCAATGGTAACCGGATGCGGAAACAGCGAAAGCTCTTCAGAAGAAAAGGAAGCTTCTGCAGTTGTTGAAAGCACTGAAGCAGCTGAATCCGTTGCTGCAGCAGAGACACAGGCAGCAGAAACCGGGAGCGAATCTGAAGAATTTGATCCGAGAAGCATTACAGAAGGGGTAAAACTGACAATCGCAATTCCTGATAATACAAGAATTATCGACTGGAATACAAATGAAGAAACGCTGATGGTGGAAGAGAAATTCGGTGTGGATCTGGAATTCATTTCTTTCCCTGCTGCAGATTTCGAACAAAAAATCAACGTTATGATCATGGGCGGCGATGAACTGCCGGATATCATTTTTAATGGAAGTAAATCCGCAGCTGACTGGTCCGGATGGATTGCAGAAGAAGCGCTTCTGCCTCTGACAGAATATTACAATGATCCCAATATGGCGTCCAATATTATGGAAGGCAGCGAACTGACCGGTATTGATATGGCAGCTGCATTGACCATGGCAGACGGAGAAATTTATTACTTCCCTGCTTTTGGTGCCAGCCCCAACGCTGAGGTTTACTCCAGACTTTGGTATTATGAGCCCTGGCTGGAAGCAATCGGAATGGATGTGCCCACCACAACCGAAGAATTTTATGAAGTATGTAAAAAGGTCAGCGAGACTGATTTAAATGGAAACGGCAAGAAGGATGAAATCGCACTGGGCGGTGATCTTTTAGGCGGTGGTGATACCGATGGATGGTTTACCTGCCTGATGTCCGGTTTTGTATATGCCCATGACAAAGAGTATCGCATTGTGGAAGACGGTAAGGTGGGATATGCCTATACTACCGATGAATGGAAGGAAGGCTTAAAGTACATCAAGAGATTTTTTGATGAAGGCCTGATTCCCATGGAAACACTGACTCAGAGCCAGGATCAGTGGAAGGCACAGCTGGCAGCAGAAGAACAGACCGTATTCTGCTTTAATGGCTGGGAACCTTTCTCGGCTACCAATAAGGCTTATGATTGGGTAGTAGATAATGACTGCTTAATGCCTTTAGAAGGACCGGAAGGTGAAGCCTATGCCATGTACAGACCCGGAACTCCCAAGATCGGCGCTGCAATCACTGTAGACTGCGAAAATCCGGAAGCTGCATTTTTAGTATGTGACTATCTGTGCAGTGAGGAAATGACCATTACCAAACGCTGGGGCAAACGCGGTGAAAACTGGGATTACTGGGATGAAGCACAGGTGGAAAATAAAGAAGATTATTCCGCTTACGACTCCACAAAAGATATTTATATCATTGCATATGATGATGACAGTTTCTGGTCCGGATCCGAACCTACGAATGTTTGTTATTTAGGCTATGGCCCTGGTATTTACTCTGATCGTGTATTTGGCGGACGTGCTGTTAAAACAGGAAATCTGACAGATGATGAAGCGTTAAAGTTACAGTTCGATAATGAAGTGATTAGCGCATACACTGAGCTGCATAATTACAGCCCTGCAGAGGTTATCGATTATGCGCCTTTAACAACAGACGAAAATCAGGAAATTTCCGAGATTAAAGCAAATCTGGCAAACTATGTAAATGAAATGACAGGTGCGTTCCTTACCGGCAACAAGGATATCGATGCCGACTGGGATGCTTATATCCAGGAACTGGAGAAAATCGGCTACAAGACTGCTCTGGAAATTTACCAGGTAGGATATGACCGTGTACATTAATTTTTAGACATCAGGTTTTTTGATTCATCAATCAGCATGTGCCGGATACAGGCTGTTCGGCACATGCTGGTTTTGAAAGGAACGGTTATATGAAAAAGCAAAAAATTGCGAAGCAAATATGGCGTAATAGACAATTATATCTTTTTTTACTGCTGCCTGTTTTGTATATTATCATTTTCCATTATGTTCCGATGGGCGGAATTGTCATTGCCTTTGAAGACTATCGTGCACGAAAGGGCATTTGGGGGAGTGAATGGGTAGGCCTTGAGAACTTTATTAAATTTTTCAATTCATACGACTGTAAAAGAATTATCCGTAATACGCTGATTCTTTCGGTATATACCATTGCTGCGGGGTTTCCGATTCCCATTTGTTTCGCATTGATCATAAACAGTGTAAGAAGTGAAAAGTTTAAAAAAGTGACACAGACCATTGTGACACTGCCTCACTTTATCTCCGTTACGGTTATGGTCGGAATTCTGATGAATGTGTTCAGCAACAGAACCGGTCTTTACGGCATAATCGGCATGATGCTGACAGGAGAATATCCGGCGGATATTTTGGGATCGCCTTCCGCGTTTAGACACCTGTATGTGTGGTCCGGCGTCTGGCAGGAATTCGGCTGGGGCAGTATTATTTATACAGCGGCACTTTCATCAGTGGATCCGGAATATCATGAGGCGGCGCAGATTGATGGAGCGAGCCGTCTGCAGAGAATTATTCATATCGATTTTCCTTCTATCCTTCCGACCGTTGTCATTATGCTGATTTTGCGTATGGGTACTGTTATGAGTATCGGCTTTGAAAAAGTATATCTGATGCAGAATTCGCTGAATATAGAAGCCAGCAGCATTATTTCTACTTATGTTTACAACGTGGGACTGGCTTCCCAGGGAAATACCGATTTGTCCTATGCCACTGCTATCGGTCTGTTTAACTCGGTGATTAATCTGATTATGATCACTGTAGTGAATAAGATTGCGGATAAAGTGGGCGAGACAAGTCTGTGGTAAAGGAGGATGAAGCAAGTGAGTTTATTGGCTAAAAAATCTTCAATCGGTAAAAAACCCAGACTGGGCTGGCGGGATAAACTTTTTTATGGAATTTGTTACCTCATCATTGCTGTATTGACACTGACTGTTCTTTATCCGATTTTATATGTGGTTGCCGCTTCCTTAAGTTCTGCTTCTGCACTCTTGAGCGGAAAAGTATGGCTGTGGCCTGTGGATGTTACATTTGTAGGGTACAATGCAATTTTAAAATATAAAGAAGTATGGATCGGGTATCGGAATACAATCTTTTATACAGCGACAGGTACTTTTATCAATATTTGTATGACCATGCTGTGTGCCTATCCGCTGGCCCGGAAAAACCTTTATGGACGTAAGCCGATTATGATGATATTTACGTTCACCATGTTATTCAGCGGCGGCATGATTCCGAACTATATCCTGATAAAAAATTTACATATGCTCAACTCCGTATGGTCCTTGCTGCTTCCCGGTGCCATGAGCGTATATAACATGATTGTTGCGCGCACTTTTATTCAGAACAACATCCCTGGTGAAATTCTGGAATCCACACAGATTGACGGCTGCAGTGACACCCAGTTTTTCTTCAAAATGGTGCTGCCTCTGTCGAAATCGATCATTGCGGTACTGGGACTGTGGTATGCAGTAGGACACTGGAATTCCTACTTTAATGCGTTCCTTTATCTGACCGATGAAAATCTGTATCCTCTGCAGATTTTCTTAAGAGATATTCTGCTTTCCAGTCAGCTGAGTTCGGATATCGAAGATCCGGATGCGATTGCGCAGATGCGTACCGTACAGCTTGTATTGAAGTATGCAATGATTGTAGTATCTACAGCGCCATTGTTCGCATTCTATCCTTTTGTGCAGAAATATTTTGTCAAAGGCGTTATGATTGGTTCTGTAAAGGGATGATTTGTCGCAGCGGCGGTGTTTTATGGCAGAAATCTGCCGGTTATAGGGGCAGTTTATTTTTGTAAAACTTTGGAGAAAGGAATAGTAAAGCTATGAAAGAGTACAAAGTGGAAGGTCACGTCTCCAGCTATCTTCCGGAAGGGAAAGAGTGGAAGCTGGTATGGAGTGACGAATTTGACGGTCCTGAATTGGACACAAGCAAGTGGGAATTTCGTATGAATTTCTGGGGAAAGCCTTTTGAAGCGTACACCGATAAGGGGCTGGTTTTTGACGGTAACAGCTGTCTGGAAATGCACAGAACAGAAAGAGATGGCTATTATGTTGGTCCTACGCTGCAGACCGGTTCTTTGTCCTATGACATGCCTCTGGATGAAGAAGAAAGAGAAAAGAGCGTATCCGGCACAGACTGGAAGATCGGAAAACTCCATCCTGCGAAATTTCTTCATCGTTACGGTTATTATGAAATCAGATGTAAGTTTATGAAGTATCCCGAAACCATGTGGGCTGCTTTCTGGACTCAGTCACCCAGTATCGGCGCTTCTTATGACCCTGAATGGTGCGGCGTGGAATCCGACATTATGGAGTGTTTTAATAAAGGGAGGATTACCACCGGAAATATCATGGGTGGCTATGGCCCGCAGCGTCGTGAGGATGGCCGCGTGTGGTATGATCTGAAGGATACGGAAGATGATTTCCACACCTTTGCCATGGACTGGTCTCCGGAAGGATATGTTTTCTACTGTGATGGTGAAGTGGTAAGCACAGCTTCGGAGCACGTTTCCCACATCCCTCAGTTCATTCTTCTGACTTCGGAAGTTCAGGGATGGCGCAAAGGCAAGGGAGGACCGCCGGCAGTTGGAGAAAAATTTGAAGATGACGCTTTTATCGTAGATTATGTGAGGGTGTTTGATCAGGTTTAAAAAAATGGGGACATGCTGAGAAATCGGCGTGTCCTGTCTCGTTTTACGATAGAATGATGAGGTGATCAGAGATGAAGACGATTTTATTTCAGGGTGATTCCATTACGGATGCAAGCCGCAATAAAGAAATGGGAAATGACTGTGGAAAAGGATATGCGCAGTTTATAAAGAGCACCTTGGGATTTGAGTTTCCGGGCAAATATACTTTCCTTAACAGAGGAATCAACGGCAACAGAAGTGTAGATTTATATGCCAGAATAAAAAGTGACATCATTAACTTAAAGCCGGATATGATGAGTATTTTGATCGGCGTAAATGATGTTTGGAAGGAATTTTCCGGACAGGAAGGGGTAGATGCAGAGAAATATTTTAAGATATACTCCATGCTGATAGAGGAAATACAGAGTGCACTTCCAAATGTTGAGATAATGATTCTTGAGCCTTTTGTATTGCCTGGAACAGCTACAGTGGCCAATTGGGAAGGCTTTCACAGTGAGGTATATAAAAGAGCTGAAAAATCAAGAGCAATTGCAGAACAATATAATCTTGTGTTTGTGCCGCTGCAGGAAAAGTTCGATGAGGCTGTAAAGTTATGTCCGGCAGAATACTGGCTGCTGGATGGCGTGCATCCAACGCCGGCAGGTCATGAATTAATTAAGCGGGAATGGCTGAAAGCTTTTGAGAAGATGCAGTGAGATGGGAGAAAACATGGAAAACATATTTATGAGATTTCCCGGAGGAAAAACACGGGCCCTGACATTGAGCTACGATAACGGAGTGGAACAGGATATCCGTCTGATTCAGATTATGCGGGAAAACGGATTAAAAGGCACTTTCAATCTGAACAGCGGTCTGTACGCATCGGAAGGAACCGTATATCCTGAAGGAGAGCTCCATCGGGTGATGACAAAAAGCAAATGTCTGGAGATATACAAAGACAGTGGGATGGAGGTTGCCGTGCATGCACTGACCCATCCCCATCTGGAACGGCTTCCGGCAAATGTGTGTGTACATGAGGTATTGCAGGATCGGATCAATCTGGAAACGGAATACGGCCGTCTTGTGAGAGGCATGGCCTATCCATATGGAACTACGAGCGATGAAGTGGTGGAAATATTGCGGATGTGCGGTATTGTGTATGCAAGAACCACGGTTTCCACAAAGCGTTTTGACATTCCCAGGGACTGGCTGCGGCTTTCTGCCACCTGCCGTCATGCGGATCCGGAGTTGATGGAGCTGGCTCATCGCTTCGTGGAGACGGAGATGAAAGAGGAACCTGCGCTGTTTTACCTGTGGGGACACAGTTATGAATTTGAAAGAGATAATAACTGGTCAGTGATTGAAAAATTCGCCGCTTTTTTGGGAGGCCGCGAGGATATCTGGTATGCCACAAATATTGAAATTTACGATTATGTGGAAGCATACAGAAAGCTGATTTTCTCCACAGACGCAAGTATGGTGTATAATCCCACCTGTATGATTTTGTATATGGAAACTCCAAAAGGCATGCTTTGTGTGAAACCGGGCGAGACAGTTCGCTGCAAGTGATGATGGAATGTAAAAACCGTTTCTCTGATTGTCATAATGTGATATACTGAAAAGAAAAATGCAGGTGAAATGAAGGAGAAAAATCCATGATCAATTATGCACACAGAGGTGCCAGCGAGTACGCACCGGAAAATATCATGTCATCCTTTTATCTGGGATTGCTGCAGGGCGCAAATGGAACTGAGACCGATGTTCAGGTTACGAAGGATGGCGTTCGTGCATGGGGCGTTGCTTCACAGGATTTGATGAAAAAATGTGCCGATTGAAAGTGGATGGTATGACAGTAAATTTCCCGGATCGGTTGAATGCATTTCTGAAAAACATCGCCGATTGACAGGCATTTGCATGATTCATCGTAAATATCGTATTTTAAGGTTACAGCACTGACAGATAATGGAAACTGTCAATACTGTAACCTTTTTTATGCTGGGGAGGAGGCAGCGCATATGAATCTGCGGATCTTTAACTTCTTGCGCCGGATGGCGGGAAAATGTGGAATTTCGGGAGAACCAAGTGTATAATATACCTGAAACGGATATTATGACATAAAGGAAGAGAATTCCATGGAAAAATTCACAGCACAGCAGTTCATTGCTTTTTTAGATCGAATAGAAAAACTCAAATCTGTTCCCCGGCACTGCGTCACGGCGGACGGTGTGCAGGAAAATGTGGCGGGGCACAGCTGGCGCACGGCATTGATGGCGTACCTGATGAAGGACGAATTGGGTGAGATTGACATAGATAAGGTGATTCGGATGTGTCTGCTTCATGATATCGGAGAAGCACTTACCGGTGATATTCCCACTTTTTATAAAAATGAAACCCATGAAGAAATCGAGAAAAAGGCGGTAGATGAGCTGTTGTCCGGCCTGCCTGGACCGTTGTATGAGGAAGTGACGGGGCTTTTTGCCGAAATGGAGGCGCAGAAAACAAAGGAAGCGAAGGTCTATAAGGCGCTGGACAAGCTGGAAGCGGTGATACAGCACAACGAAAGCGACATCAGCACCTGGCTGCCGCTGGAATATGAACTGCAGCAGACCTATGCAGCCCAAAATGTGGTTGGTTTCCCCTTTCTGGAAAGTTTGCAGGAAGAAGCCGTGAAAAAGACAATAGAGAAAATTCGGGAAGCAGAGGAAAAGAATCATGACTGAAGCAGAAAAGAAAATTGAGCAGGAAGTCCTGGAAAAAGAAGTGGATCTGGAAGAATCGGAGCTGATGGATGTGCCGCCGGTTGTAATTGACGAAACGGCATTTGATGAGGTGGTGCAGGAAGAAAAGCAGATGCTTACCGACACCGATCCGGAATCTGCAGAGGAAAGCAAAACGCCAAAGCAGCTTAAAGCGGAAGAAAAGCAGCTGAAGGCAGAGGAAAAGCAGCTAAAAAAGGCGGAAAAGAAAGAGGCGAGAGCTGTCATCAAAAAAGAGCGGCTTCGGGAAATAAAAAGCCTGCTTCGGACAGCAGAGGCGGCAATGCTGCTCACCTTTATCGTTCTGGCAATTGATCAGGTCGGACTTTACGGTTTTGTAAGTGTGTGGCTGTTTATTTCGGTGATGGTGGCATCCATCGCTGTGCTGCTGCTCGGCATCATCCGTTCAACGCGGCAGAAACGAAGTGGAATCATTTTCTTTGTGGCAGCGGTGGGCATTATTCTGTGTGCGGCCTGGTTTATTTTTCTGATTCTGTCCCAGGGGCTGGGAATCGGGCCTGTTCCCCAATAAAGTATAACGAAAACGTGCCGGTCAGGTTTTTCGCATCTGACCGGCACGTTTTACATCCATGCCATATTGCGGGCCAGGTTTCGCATGGTCTGCTGATCTTCATTGTATTAACATTTTGAAGCTTCCGCAATCATCTCACGGAAAATCTGTACATGAATCTGCTCATCAAGAATCACACGGTTGAGCAGGTCGGCAACATAGCAGTCGTGAATCTGATCCGACTGACGGCGATATTTTAAAATGGCGTCCTGCTCGCCTGACAGACAGTTCTGGAGCAGAGGAATGATCTGAGTGGGATAACGGTTGCAGGCCGGTGACCAGTAACAGGGCCGCTTGCCGCTTGTGCTCCACAATCTGGGATCCGCACCGAGCTTGCAGGCAAGCTGTGCAAACATATCGAGATGCCGCATTTCCACCATGCTGATCTTGTGAAAAATCTTTGCAAATTCAGGGTTTTCATCCGTTAAAATTGTGCTATTGTAAATGTAGAGACTGATGGCGGACATTTCCGAGTTGCAGGAACCGATGTTGGAAAGCAGCTCCGAAGCGTAGCAGGGATTGGGACGTTCGACACAGATCGGGGGATAAGGTTCATCACTGCAAAAAGATGTAAAAGAAAACATGAAAGTCTCCTTTGAAAGTACGGGGCAGCTGCTGAATTTAACAGCTGCATTTTGATATAATATAGTTTTTAAAAAGAAGAATTATGCATGAAACCTGACTGAGGCAGATTGCGTTATCACTTACAGAAGGAGGAACTCCTTATGGAAGACGAAAAAATTATTGATCTCTACTGGGCGCGCCAGGAAAATGCGATCATGGAAACAGACAAAAAATACGGAAACTACTGCAGGAGCATTTCCTTACATATTTTGAAAAATCAGGAAGATACCGAAGAGTGTGTGAATGACACCTGGCTGCGGGCATGGGACACGATGCCGCCCAAACGGCCTGATTTTCTTGCTGCTTTTCTGGGAAAAATCACGCGAAACCTTTCCATCAGCCGTTACCGCATGACCCATGCGCAGAAGCGGGGCAGCGGTGAGGTGGATCTGCTTTTGATGGAATTGGAAGAATGCCTTCCCTCCGCAAAGAGCGTGGAGGAGGAAATTGAGGGAAAGGAAACTGTTGCAGCGATCAATCGGTTTTTATATCAGATCGATGAGGAAAGCCGGAATATTTTCGTGCGCCGGTATTTTTATGTGGATTCCATTAAAGAAATTGCGAATCGTTTCGACGTCAGTGAGAGTAAGGTAAAATCCCAGCTGTTTCGAATCAGGAACAGACTGAAGGATCATCTGGAGAAAGAAGGAGTTGTTCTGTGAAAAAAAGTGAAAAGCTTTTAGATGCGATCGGACAGATCGATGACAGCCTGGTAGAAGAAGCTGCCCTGGCGGGAAAGAAAGAGGCGGCAGTCCTCAAAGGCATGAAATCTGCGCCCGTGGAACATAAGAAAAAGAGAAAAAAGAAAAGTGCCGCCATTTATCGCTGGCAGGGCGCACTTGCCGCCTGTGCGGTGCTGGCAGTCTGTGTTGGTATCTTCGGACTCTTGAACAGTCAGGGATTGATTCTGTCGCCCTTTGACAGGAATGAAGCTGCAGATACAGCCGAGGAAGCGGCCTTTGAAGAAGAAGCCGCAAAACAGGAGATTTCGGCAGAGGTCACCGGAGATGTTGCCATGGGAGAAAACCAGGAGAAAACTTCCGTGACGAATTTCTCCGATAAGGGGATGGGATCTGCTGAACAGGTGACGGCAGGTGAGAAAGACAGCGCTTCTGAAGAGATTAAATCCCAGGCGGAGCAGGAGGCGGATGCGAAAGCGAGCACTAAACCAGAAGATGAAACACTTCCGCAACAAATCCAGACCACAGAAATGCAGCAGAGCGAATCGGGAGAGACAGAAGTGCAGGCAGGGCAGCTTCCGATGATAGCATCGGAACTGGAAGGAGAACCTGTTTTTGAAGGGGAGCCCGCTGAAAGTACAGAAGAAAGCACAGAAAGTGAGCAGGGTACAGAAGAGGCAGTGAATGTAAAGGTGACTCTGACCGGATTTTCATCGGGAATACTGACATTTGAAATTTCCAACCGGGAAACGTCAAAAACACTGTACTATGATAGCGACTACTATCTGGAACAGAAATCCGGTGATGAGTGGACAAAAGTAGTGCCTGTGGGCGATGGGGCATGGGAGGACGTCCGGACTTTTGTGGATCCGCAGATGAGCAGAGAAGAAGAAGTGGACATATCTGCCCTTTACGGAGATTTGCAGCCCGGAAAGTATCGTTTGGTGAAAAGCTGTCAAATCGGGCAGGAAAATCAAAAAGAAGCCTATACCCTGTATGTGGAATTTGAGGCGGAATAAAAAGAAACCGGCCCTGGTCGGCTGTAAATTGCGGAGCGGTCCCGAAAGCCGCTCCGTTTTGTTTATGGAAGCGCGAAAATGCCTCGCGTACACTGGTGATGTGAACAGTTCCAGGGTATTTCCGGAAATTTCTCGTCCATATACCCTCGCTCCTGTATTTTTAACCATTTTTGACACGCAATCGGGGTATTTTCAGCTGTTTCGCCCGTATATACCCTGGTATAGTTAAAATGGCTGACGCTGCTTAAGCTTGTAAAAAAAGGCTTGTAAAAAAAGCCGCTTTTTTCTTTGACATTGCTATAGGGGCTATGTTAAACTTAGTAAAGTGAAAAGTGGGTCAGTGTGCCCAAATGAAATTTACGAAAAAACGATATAACTGCAAGAATATTTTGATAAGATAAACTATGAGGTGAGCACCTTGGATAAGTACGAATATAAGCTGCGGCTGGAAGAGATCAAAACGCTGAATAGAAAAGGACGTTTTCAGGAAGCCGCTCAGGTTGCTGATACAATTGACTGGAAAAAGGTTCGCAATATTTCGACGCTGGGAATTATCAGCGATGTTTATAAAATCAACAGAAGATTCGAAGATGCCAAGGAAATGCTTCTTTTGGCAAATGAAAAGAGCCCTCAGAACAGAAGAATTATTTACGCGCTGTGCGATCTGACTGTGAAAATGGGTCAGGTGGTCGAGGCTGTGGAATATTATAAGGAATTTGTACAGCTTGCGCCCAATGATACGAGCAAGTATATTTTGCTTTATAAAATTTACGAAGCTCAGGATATCAGTCTGGAAGAGCGGATTGCTGTTTTAAAGGAATATAAGAAGAGAGAATATAACGAGAAATGGGCATATGAGCTGGCATTTCTTTATCACCGTGTGGGACTTGCCACAGAGTGCGTGGAGGAATGTGACCAGCTGATTTTGTGGTTTGGCGAAGGCAAGTATGTGACGAAGGCGATGGAGCTGAAGCGTCTTTATGTTCCTCTTTCCCCCGCACAGCAGCAGGCATATGACAGACAGTTTGGCAGAGTCGGGGAAAAGGAAGAAGAGCCGGTGCCTGCAGAAGTGGAAGTGCAGACTCACGCAGAGCCTGAACCGACGAAAGAGCCGGAGGATGAACTGGATATTCAGGTCAAGCCCATGGATATGGGAGAGTATAATACGATTAACTTGCAGGCGGCGTTGGCCGAGAGCATGCGTGAGGTCCTGGAACCGGAAGAGAATGTGCCGGCGCAGGAGACTGAGACTGACCGGCAGCGCCAGGAGGTATTGCCGGAATCCGGCATGCGGCAGATGCAGCCGAATACGCCGGTGACTTCCAGGTCCGCTGTTTATGATGGAGAGGATATGGAATATCAGGAGGATGTTACCAGAATGATCCATGACTCCGAAAATTGGGATGCCCAGGCTACGGGACAGCTGGAAACGGAAGAGACTGAGAATTCCGTAAGCGGAGAAACAGAAGTTAATGAGCGGAATGAGGCAAGCGAACCGAATGCGGTAAGGGATCTGCCTGCATCGAATGACCAAAATCAGCAGATGGATGAGCTTCTGGCCCAGGAATATGATGGACAGATCAGCCTTGCCCTGCCTGAATCAAAGGCGGTGGAAAAACAGATCACAGGTCAGATGAATATAGAAGAAGTGCTTGCAGAGTGGGAAAAACGCAAGCGCGAAAATCAGGAAAAGCGCAAACAGGAGACCAGACAGTGGATGCTGCAGCATACAGGCTCTCTGTTTGATGAATTTGATCAGCAGACCAGAGACGGTGTGCTGGAGAAGCTGCAGCGCGGCGAACCGATTCCGGAAGAGCTGATTCATCCGTCTTCCTCCGTACAGGCAGATGCCTATGATGAAGTGGAGGAGCTGGAAGAGATCGAAGAAGAACAGGAAACTGACGAAATGCCTGCAGCAGGCATTCACAGACCGATGTCTGCTGTTTCTTCTGAAAATGTAAGACCGATGCCGGCAAATGCGGCGGCGAGAGCAGTCATGGCGGCAGAAGGCGTGATAGATGAAGTTCCCGAGATGACACAGAAAGTACAGAAGACTGTGCCGGTGCAGCAGGGCGTTTTACAGAATGCCAAAGAAATGATTCCTCAGGGAATTGATGGCCGCACAAAAGAGATCCCTTCCCGGGAAATTGCCCGAAGGACGGCAACTGAAACTGTGGCTGACCGTGAAGCGCTGCAGACTGCACAGGAGCATTCCAACGAAGCAGCACAGGCTGGAGTCAGAGAGGCACAGCCTGCAGAAAACGGACAGGCTGCAGTAAATCAGCCTGCAGAAAGCGAACAGACAGCGCAGAATCAGCCTGCAGAAAGCGGACAGACAGCGCAGAATCAGCCTGTAGAAAGCGAACAGACAGCGCAGAATCAGCCTGCGGAAAGCGGACAGACAACGCAAAATCAGCCTGCAGAAAGCGAACAGACAGCGCAGAATCAGTTCTCTGAAAGCGAACAAGATACAGAGGAAGCACGGTCTGCCCAGGAAGAAACAAAGGCAGAAACACAAGTGCAGGAGAAACAGTCCCAAAAAAGCGGCTCTGCGGACGGTCAGATCAGCGAGAAACAGCTGCAGGAGCATATTCGCAGCATGACAGAAGAGGAAAAAGAGCTGTTTGCTCCCTTTGTGCCGACGAAAGGTGCAATGCGCCAGCTGGTGAACGCGCTGGATAAGATCAGCCTTTCCGCATATACGGGTAATATGATCATCAGTGGCGCTCCGGGTTCCAATATGATGAAACTGGCGAAGAATATGATCCGTGAAATCCGTGCCACAGATCAGAATTTTTCCGGAAAGGTTGCCAAGATCAGCGGAGACGTACTCAATGAGCGCAAGGCTGACGGCCTGATTGCAAAGATCTCCAATGGAGCGCTGATTGTGGAGAAAGCAGGAAAACTTTCCGAGGCCGGAGCCGAAAATCTGGCAAAAGCGCTGAATCAGGATCACACGGGAATTATTGTATTTTTGCTGGATAACAAGAGAGCCATCGGAAGACTTTTGGAAAGAAGCAAAGCACTTGCCGATTGTTTCACGGCCCGTTTTGATATTGCAGCACTGGACAGTGCAACACTGGTGAAATACGGATGCCAGTATGCTTATAATCTGGAATATTCCATTGATGAACTGGGACGTCTGGCCCTTCACACCCGCATCGAGGATATGCAGACCAATGACCATGCGGTGACGGTGGAAGAAGTCAGGGAGATTGTAGATGAAGCGATTGAAAGCGCTGAGAGAAAAAGTCTGCGTCATTTCCTGGATATTCTGTTCAGGAAACGTTATGACGAAGATGATATGATCATCTTAAGAGAAAGAGACTTCATTTAGGGATAAAATGAATCTGAAATACGGGGGGATTTAATCATGGCCAAGGAAAAGAAGGCACCTGAAAAAGTATTTATTTCTGAAACAGACCAGTATCTGTTTGCCCAGGGAACGCATTATGAAATTTATAAAAAGCTGGGCGCACATCTGTCAACGGAAGACGGAAAGGAAGGAATGTCCTTTGCGGTGTGGGCACCGCATGCTGCCGGCGTCCATGTAATGGGCAGCTTTAATAACTGGAGTGAAACAGCCCATCCCATGAAAAAGCTGGGGCCCGGCGGTATTTATCAGGTATTTATTCCGGAAGTAGGACTGGGAGAGCTTTATAAGTTTGTGATCACAACTCATGATGGCAGAAAGCTTTATAAGGCGGATCCCTTTGCAAATTATGCTGAGCTGCGTCCGGGAACCGCATCTGTCACCACGGACATTACCGGATTTAAATGGACTGACAGCAAATGGATGGCCGACCGCGAAAGCAAAGATGTAAAAAAGGAACCCCTGGCAATTTACGAATGTCACATCGGTTCCTGGATGAGGCATCCTGATCAGAAGCCCGGTTTTTATAATTACAGAGAGTTTGCGGAAAAAATCGTCGCATATTTGAAAGAATTAAAATATACCCATGTGGAACTGATGGGAATTGCGGAGCATCCTTTTGACGGTTCCTGGGGCTACCAGGTGACAGGATATTATGCGCCCACATCCCGGTACGGAACACCCGAGGATTTTGCGTATCTGGTCAATACCCTTCACAAAAATAAAATCGGTGTGATTTTGGACTGGGTTCCTGCCCATTTCCCGAGAGATGCCTATGGTCTGGCTGAGTTTGATGGCGAACCGCTGTTTGAGCATCCCGACAGCCGATTGGGAGAGCATCCTGAATGGGGAACCAAAATTTTTAACTATGGAAAAACAGAGGTTAAAAATTATCTGATTGCCAATGCCCTTTACTGGATCAGAGAATTTCATATTGACGGTCTGCGTGTGGATGCGGTGGCTTCCATGCTTTATCTGGACTACGGAAAGAAAGACGGCCAGTGGGTTGCCAATAAATACGGCGGAAATAAAAATCTGGAGGCAATTGAATTTTTCAAGCATTTCAATTCCGTCATCCGGGGTGGCTACCCCGGGGTTATGACCATTGCGGAGGAATCCACGGCGTGGCCTATGGTAACCGGACCCCTTGAAGACGGCGGTCTGTATTTTACTTTCAAATGGAATATGGGATGGATGCATGACTTCTGTGAGTATATGAAGCTGGATCCGCTTTTCCGCAAAAGCAATCATTATGGACTGACCTTTGCAATGTCCTATAACAGCTCCGAAAACTATATTCTGCCGCTGTCTCACGATGAAGTGGTACATCTGAAATGTTCGATGGTGAACAAAATGCCCGGTTATCAGGTGGATAAGTATGCGAACCTGCGCGTGGGCTATGCATATATGTTCGGGCATTCCGGGAAGAAGCTTCTGTTTATGGGACAGGAATTCGGACAGGAAAGAGAGTGGAGCGAAGATAGAGAACTTGACTGGTTTTTACTGGAAAACGATCTGAATAAGGGAATGAAGGAATATGTGAAGGAACTGCTTTCCATGTACCGCAAATATCCCTGCATGTACCAGATCGATAATGACTGGGCCGGCTTTGAATGGATCAATGCGGATGATACAGACAGAAGCATTTACAGTTTTATCCGTAAGGGCGAAAGCGGCAAAAAGAATCTGCTGTTTATTCTGAACATGACGCCCGTAGCCCGGGAAGGCTACAGTGTGGGCGTTCCGGAGAAAAAGAAATACAAACTGGTATTAAACAGTACAGAAGAGCGCTTCGGCGGCAGCGGCAGCGAGGTTCCTGCTGAGATCACTGCCAAAGCAGAACCCTGTGATTATAAGCCTTATCGGATTACTTTTGATCTCCCGGCTTATGCTGCGGTAGTGTTCACATTTTGAATATGGATTGCAAAAGGCTGTCCCCGTGCGTGGGCAGCCTTTTTGAATGTTTTGTGGTATGTCCGGCCGCAGGATGACCGTGCATATGTGCGGTTTATGCGTCTGTGACGGTAAGCGGCTGAAGGGCCGGTTCCGATGCAGGAAGGGCGGCATGCAAAATTTCGGCATCGGCCGGGAGCGTTTCTTTTTGCAGGGCATTAAAACGGTTCAGCAGGTATTTATATCGTTTCATGGCCGCGTTGAGCTGGAAAATATAGCAGTCCACCAGATCCGGATCGGTGACATAATCAAATCCTGCATAGGCATTTTCCAGTTCCCACTTGGCCAGCTTAAGGTCGAGGCGCAGGCGATCTTCATAAGTAAGGGGAACATCATTATCCTGGGGACGACGACCGATTCTGAAGACGGATCTCATGGGACACCTCCTGAAAAATTCATGTTGACTGTTTGGGGGAACACCGGGCGATGAAACAGTTATGTCGGCTGGGACGATTCCATCGACCGGTGATATAGTAAAGTATAGGCAAAAATGGCAAAAATATACTTCATATTTCGTATGCGGAATATTTTTTTCAGGGACATAAACCGGAAAAATCAGACATACAGTAGTAATGAAAATATCCGGAGAGGCTTACATGAGAAGCTGGACAGAAATATTTTTAAATTTCATGCTGCGGGCGGTGTTCGGGATGATCATTATCCACTTCATCAATACGCTGATCACAGGTCAGGGATGGCAGGCAACTGTGGGGATGAATCCTCTCAGTTTCTGTACTACAGGCTTTCTTGGCCTGCCGGGTGTGGCACTGCTGTATGGACTTCGTTTCTACTTCCTGTGAGAAAATTTTTAAAAAAAATTGTCTATTTTTACTGAAAATATTTCAAAACTGAAAATTCTTCTGGACTTCCGCAGGACTGCGCTTTATAATTCGTCTTACCATCTGACGGATGGAACGTAGTCTTTCGGAAAGTTTTTTCTGAAATCTTTTTCTTCTGAAATTCTGAAACGGCAGAAATGGCTGCTGTGACAAATTTCTTTGACGGCTGTCGTGTGGAGGAAGGACAGCTGACATCCTATTTTATCCAGTTGAGGAGGCATACAATTGAAGAGAAACAGACTGGCGATATGTGACCCTGAGCAGGAGTATGCATATCGGCTGATGGACGTGCTCAGTCACAGGGAGGATTTCCCCTTTGAAATCTGTACCTTTACGAGCACGCAGAAGCTGGAGGAATGCCTTAAGGAGCGTCCTGTAGAGCTTCTGGCAATCGCGCAGACAGCCTTTTATGCGGAGATAGAGCGCTGTCAGACATCAGGAATTTTGCTGTTATGGGATAAGGAAGGGGAGGTCAGACCGGATCTTCCCGGAATCAGTAAATATTCCGGTGTTACCAAAATTATGAAAAAAATTATGGAAATTGCGGCACAGGGAGGAATGGTCAGCTTTCCGGCAGCCACAAAGGCAGATCATTTTGTTCGGTTTCTGGGAATCTATACACCGATTGGGCGGTGTCTTCAAACCACCTTTTCATTTGCGCTGGGGCAGCTTTTGGCCTGTAATCACCGGGTACTGTATTTGAATTTTGAGTGCTTTTCCGGCCTTTCGGGAATGTTGGACAGAAGCTTTGAGTCAGATTTTTCCGACTTGCTGTACTATCTGCAGGAGTCTTCGGAGGCTTTTCTGAATCGTCTGTATCAGAATGTGGAGCAGGTGAATGGAATGGACATGATTGGGCCGTCGGTATCCGGATTTGACATTTATCGGATGGAAACCGGGGAATGGATCAGATTTCTGGAGAACCTGACAAAAAGCCGGTACGACTATGTGATTCTGGATCTTTCGGACGGCGTGCAGGGATTGTTTGAGATTCTGCAGAGATGCAGCAGCGTATATACCATATTGCGGGAAGACAGCTTTGCTCTGGCCAAACTTGCCCAGTACCGGCAGCTTCTGGAAAAGGCGGACTGCAGGGATGTCCTGGAAAAAACAAAGGAGATACGGCTGCCGATATTTACAAAACTTCCCAGAGATCTGAATCATCTGACGGGAAGTGAGCTGGCAGAGTTCACAGAGAGGATGCTGATGGAAGATGAATCGGAAAGAGTATGAAGCGTACAGAGCCTTTCTGAAACAGGAGATTCTGGCAGAGCTGGATTGCGGACAGGATTTTTCCGATGAGCAGGTACGCCAGATCATCGATGAAAAGCTGCGCAGTCCGGGCTGTGCCGGCAGGCTGGATGTGGCAGCCAGAAGAGCGCTTGGCAAAGAGCTGTTTTCTTCGATTCGGGGAATGGATGTGCTTCAGGAGATTTTGGCGGATAAGAATGTTACGGAAATCATGGTGAATGGTCCGGATCAGATATTTCTGGAGAAAGACGGCAGATTGTCTGCGTATGGCGGACGATTTGAGAGCGCAGGAAGGCTGATGGATGTCATTCAGCAGATTGCGGCAGGCTGTAACAGGGTGGTAAATGAAGCCTCGCCCATCCTGGATGCCAGACTTTCTGACGGTTCCCGGGTGAATGTGGTGCTTAAGCCTGTGGCATTGAACGGACCGATTATGACCATTCGGCGGTTTCCGGAGGAGGGAATGACGCTGGAAAAGCTGGTACAATTGGGCTCTTTAAATCAGGAATGTCGGGAGTTTCTGGAGCTTTTGGTCAAGAGTCGCTATAACATTTTCATCAGCGGCGGAACCGGAAGCGGAAAGACCACCTTTTTAAACGCACTTTCCCAGGCAATTCCCCAGGAGGAGCGAATCATCACGATAGAGGACAGCGCCGAGCTGCAGCTGAAATATGCCAAAAATCTGGTTTCGCTGGAAACCCGGAATGTGAATATGGAAGGCTGTACTCCTGTCACCATTCGGGATTTGATCCGGACAAGTCTGCGGATGCGCCCCTCCAGGGTGATCATCGGCGAAATCCGGGGCGCCGAGATCTGCGAGCTTTTGACAGCCTATAATTCCGGACATGCAGGCAGCATGTCAACGGGCCATGGAAACAGTGCACAGGATATGCTGCTGCGCATGGAGACCATGCTTTTGATGGGGATGGACATTCCACTGTCCGCCATACGCAGACAAATTGCCTCCGGAATCGATATTCTCATTCATCTGGGGCGTCTTCGGGACAAGACGAGAAAAGTGCTGGAAATTGTGGAAATCAGAGGATTTTCAGAAGGCGAAATACTGACGAATACCCTCTATGCGTTTGAAGAGGATGCGGACAGCACCAGAGAGCGGGTAAGCGGCAGACTGGTGAAAAAAGGAGAATTGGAGCATGTCGAAAAACTGGAGGCTGCCGGTTATGGCAGAGAATTTTGATCCTGTCGGAAAGGTGGATTATGACTGTTATCAGCTTTCCGTACGGGAAATTTTCCGGGGAATTGTCAAAAGCATTGCTGTTACGGGAGCCTTTGCTTATATGTTTTATCGGTCCTGGATGGGCTTTCTGGCATGGCCGGCGGTGGTGTACCTGATTCTGAAAAAAGAGCGGGAGAGTACAATCCGCAGGAGAAAGGAACGTTTAGCCCTGCAGTTTAAGGACACGGTACTTTCGGCAGCGGCCGGCATACAGGCCGGTTATTCTGTAGAAAATGCGTTCCTGGAGGCGGACAGGGAAATGCGTACGCTGCACGGAAGAGACTGCGAAATGGCCAAGGAAATGGCCTGGATCAGGAAGGGACTCAATAACCGGATCCCGCTGGAAAAAATGCTGGAAGGCCTGGGAAAGCGAAGTCATGTGGAAGAGGTGCGGGATTTTACGGAAAGCTTTGCCATCGCCAAACGGCAGGGAGGAAACCTCAAAGACATTACCCAAAGAACGGTTGCGCTTACCGGTCAGCGCATGGAGGTGGAACGGGAAATTCAGACGCTGCTGGCGGCAAAGAAATATGAGCAGAAGGTGATGAACTGTATTCCCTTCCTGCTGTTTGGATATCTTCAGCTTACCTCGGAAGGATTTTTTGACATTCTTTATCATAATTTGGCTGGAGTTGTGGTAATGACTCTGTGCCTGGGAATGTATCTGGGAGCAGTATTTCTGTCGGAGAAAATCATAAACATTGAGCTTTAAGGAGGTTTGGATGGATTTTATTGAATCCGTTTTTTCGGGAAAAAGCAGACACGGTCCCTTTTATAAGCCGGCATGCAGAATCTTGCGGTCGCTGGAAAAACGGGAACGAAAAAAGGGGACAGAGCCCCAAAAAGGGCTGGAGGTGCTGACCGGCATATATGGCATTGCCCAGGGGAAAAAATGGTATCAGGAGTACCGGATTTTGAAATGGGAAAAGACGCTCACCTTTCTGACGGCAGGATTTGGTCTGGCAGGGCTGTTGGGGCTTCAGACCTTTGCCCAAAGTCACGGAGAGGGAATTGACCGGCTGGAGCGGCCGGACAGCGGAGCCGGCAGTCAGACCTATGAGCTGAATGCGAAACTGGGAGAGACGGTGCTTGAGGGAATTGTGGTAGAGGTGCCTGAAAGGCAGCTGTCTCAAAGTGAATGCAGACAACTGCTTAAGGATGCAGAAGCAGAGCTGAATGAACAGCTTGAAAAATCAGGATATGATTTTGATGCCGTATCAGCGGATCTGTCATTGCCGGATACCCTGCAGAAAGGTCTGGTGGAGGTGTCATGGAGCAGCAGCAATTACAGGATTATGGACAGCGCAGGACATGTCCGAAATGAACTGGTGGAAGAAACGGGAGAATTGCTGATGTTGGAGGCGAAGCTAAGCTGTATGGAAGAAGAAAAAATATTGACTTTTCCGGTTCGGGTCGTACCGGCAGGAACAGATGCTGCGTCCAGGCTGCAGCGTGAAGCTGCGAGAAAAATTGCGGAAGAGGAAACGGAAGCAGAGAGCAGCGTTTTTATTCTGCCGGACGAATACGATGGGCAGAAGATTTCCTGGCAGTTGGCAGAACCGGCCTGGGGGCTGTGGATTGCAGGGCTTACGCTGACGGGCAGTATTGCGCTGCAGGCAGCATTTGAACAGGATCTGATCCGGCAAGGGGAAAAGCGCCGGGAACAGCTGTTAGCGGAATATCCCTCTTTTCTGGCACGTCTGACGCTGCTTGCCGGGACAGGAATGCCGATTCGCATGGTGTTTGTGAGACTGGCGAAAGAAGGGGACAAAGCAGATTCTGCCCCTGTCTATCAGGAGGTCTTAAAAACCGTAAGGGAAATGGAAAGCGGTTTGACCGAGCTGCAGGCTTACGAAAATTTCGGACGCAGATGCAGGCTGCCGCAGTACAGAAAATGTGCGTCCTTGCTGGTACAAAATGTGAGGAGAGGGACCGGTGATCTTTTGGGCGCCTTAAACCGGGAGGCGGAAAATGCCTTTGAAGAAAGAAAAGCGCTGGCGAGGAAAAAAGGAGAAGAGGCGCAGACCAGACTGCTGCTCCCCATGCTGATGATGCTTGTGGTAGTGATGATTCTGATTATGGTACCGGCCTGCTTTTCCTTTGGAGGCTTATGAAAAAGGAGGAAATGACAATGATGATGCGTGTGAAACAGAAAGTGAGAGGAACGTTCTGGAAACTCGGACAGCGGGCAAAACAGGCGCTGCACAGTGAGGATGGAGTAGGTACCGTTGAGGTGGTACTGTTGATTTTGGTGGCTGTAGGGCTGGTGTTGATCTTCAAAGATAAAATTACGGAAGTGGTAGAGTCCATCTTTGAAAAGATTTCATCCCGGGCCGGAAAAATCTGATGCAGCAGAAAGGATATATGACGGTATATCTTTCCCTTGTTATGGGAGTGATTCTGTCTCTGGTTCTGGCGGTGACGGCAGCTGCCAGGCAAAACACGATTCGGATGTATGTGGAGTGCTGTGCGGATATGGCTCTGGATTCCGCGCTTGCAGAATATCACAGAGAAATGTTGGAGCAGTATGACCTGTTTTTTATTGATACCGCATATGGAACGGGAGATCCGTCCTTTCACCGGACGGAGGAACATATTCTGGAATACATGAATAAGAATCTGAATCCGGCAGAGGAATTTTCGATTTCCGGTGCGCTGGATATCACCGGTCTGACTGCAGAAGGGGCATCCCTTCTGCGGGCCGGTGTTGCAACGGACGGCGGCGGGGAAGTGCTCAAATATCATATTGTGCAGTATATGAAGGATATTTCCGGAATGTCACTGGCAGAAAGTATTCTTACGGAAGGCGAGCAGCTTAAGAGCCTGCGGGAAAGAGACATGGAAGCCGAATGGGACAGCGCAGATGCTGCACTGAAAGAAGAAATTACAGGCAGAAAGCGGCTGCAGGACGAGCAATGGAATGGAGAAATCCCCGAAACTCCGTCGGATGCGGTAAAAGCCACCAGAGGGGAGGGCGTATTGGGCGCTGCTGCACAGGGAATGCAGCTGTCTGCAGCCACCCTGTCGGATGCCCAACGTCCTTCCAGGCGGACACTCAATCAGGGGACAGGACTGTCAGAACCGAAAGAACCGGCTGAGGGAATGGCAGAAAACGGGCTGTTATATGCCTATATCATGGACAAATGCGGCTATTTCGGGCAGGAGAAGGAGAACAGTGCGCTTTGCTACCAGGTAGAACATATTTTGCAGCAGACAGGCAGTGATCAGGAAAATCTGAAAAAAACGGCACGGGAACTTCTTGTGCTTCGGGAAGCGGCAAATGCAGGCTTTCTTTTCTCCAGCAGTCTTCGCGGTCAGGCGAGGGAGGCAGCCGGTGTAATCGCGGCGATTTTGCTGATGCCGGAGGTGACAGATGCCATAGAGACCGTCATCCTGTTTGCATGGGCCTATGCGGAGAGTGTGAAAGATATTCGGATTCTGTTAAAAGGCGGTAAAGTGCCTGTTGTAAAAAGCGAGGCAGATTGGAATACGCCTTTTTCACAGCTTCTGACCTACAGAAGTCATCTGGATTCCTGGCAGTCTGCAGAAAATGGCTTGTCTTATCGGGAATACCTGGCAGCGCTGCTTGTTTTGCATGGTTCTGATCACGCTGTAAATGGATTGATGGATATCATGGAAAGCGATATTCGGCGAACGACGGGAAATTCTGATTTCCGATTGGACGGGCTGATTGACGGCATGGAGGCTGAAATTTTTGTGACGGGAAAATTCGGCGGAAATTACAGTATTCAAAGAACATACGAATACGAATAAAACATTGTAGATGCTGCACAGCTTGCGGCTGCAGACAAAAATTACAGAAAGCGGAGGGTCTGACCGGGTGCCTTTTTGGAACGATAAAAAGAAAACGACAAAACATAACCCCAAAAATAAAATTTTAGACGGACAAAATGCTGATCCTGATTCTCAAACACTTCTCCCCTCTTTAAATGGTGAAGAAAAGGCATCCTGTCAGGCCCTCTGCGGAAATATGACTGTAGAAGCGGCCATTGTGCTTCCTCTGTTTTTGTTTGCGGTGATCAATCTGATTTCCCTGATTTTAATGTTTCAGGAATTTTCCGTGCAGGAAGGCAGACTTCACCAGACCGGCAGGGAACTGGCGCTTCTTGCACATAGTCAGGAGGATACCGGCGAAACGGATATCAGGCTTGTCTGGACCAGTCAGGTGAAGGCTGTCGTTCCGATTGCAGCCTTTTCCTCAGGATTTATTGTCAACGGGTGTGTAATGCATAAGTGGATCGGTTATGATCCGGGAGACTGTGACGGGCAGGAGGCGGGAAAGGCGGAGGAAATGGTATATATTACTGCGTCAGGAGAGGCGTATCATATGCGGCGAAGCTGTATTTACCTGAATCCTTCCATAGAGCTGACAGCAAAGGAGTCCGCCCAAAAAAGCCAAAACAGCGATGGTGTACTTTATACGCCCTGCGAGCTTTGCGGCGGTAACAGCCCGATGGTTTATGTAACAAAGGCTGGAGTCCGCTATCACAGTACGGTGAGCTGCAGCGGCTTAAAGCGGTCTGTGGACTGCGTAACCCTCCAGGAAGCGCTTGGGCTGGGCAGACATGCATGCGCTGGATGCAGTTAGAAGGTATGAGGTTTTAAATGGAGTGGGCGATTGCGATCGGTTTTGAAGCGTTGTGCAGCATAACAGACTGCACTCGAAAAAAAGTGGATAAAAGACTGCTGTTTGCAGGGGGATGCTGGGGTGTGGGAATGCTGCTTGGGCGTGTAAGCAACGGGACGGAGAACTGGTACAGCGTGTTAATGGCCATGTTTCCGGGAATCTTTTTGCTGATTCTGAGTCTTTTGACAGAAGAAAAGATCGGTTATGGGGATGGATATATGATTCTGGTTCTGGGTTTATTCCTGGGATGGGAAAGCTGTATCGCTGTATTTTGTATGGCCTGCCTGTTGTCTGCCATATATGCGGGAGGCGGATGGATATTCAGAAAGTTTGACAGAAACAGCAGGATTCCGTTTGCACCCTTTTTACTGGCAGCATCATGTCTGGTTAAACTGGTCTGGGCAGGAGGATTTTGAACTGTGAGGAAAGAAAGAGATGCGAAAACTGTCAGTTTTTCTCTGAAAGGATATGTGGTGACAGAAGCGGCAGTTTTATTGCCGCTGGCTTCGGTATTGATCCTGCTGCTGGTATATCTTTGCAGCTATATATACCAGAGCTGCTATCTGGTACAGACATCCTATATTGCGGCCTTTCGGGGCAGCAGACAAAAGGTCTGCAGGGAAGAATTTGTGAATGCGCAGCTGGATGAGCTGCTGAGCGGACAGGTGCTGTCGTTTCAGGAAGAGCTAAGGGAGATTCATGTGGATTTGCTGAGTGTTTCTGTAAGTCTGGAGAGAGAAACGCCTTTTGCCCCATCAGAAGACGGCGCTACAACAGCAAAGGCATCCTGGCGGATTCTAAAGCGAGATCCGGTGACATATATCCGGGGGCTGCGCAGAGGAGAGGAGCTGATAGAAGAAAATGAGTGAAGTAATATTTAAGAGAGAGCTGAGTCACAGCTATATGGTTTTGACATGTGAGGAGCCGGAAATCACGGAAAAATATGCCTATCGGATGATGAAGGAAAATCGCATCGGAAAACTTTTGGAGTGCAGTCAGAGGCAGCTGGACGGAAAGACATACCTTTATTATGACATCTCTTCCCGCCAGCCGCTGGAGAGACTTTATGAATCCAGAAAGATGGGAGTGGAGGAGATTGCCGATATTCTGCGCAGAATCGCGGCAATGCAGGACGATTTGGGTGAATATTTGCTGGATGAGCAGGGACTTTTGCTGGATGCCGGACAGCTGTTTGCGGATGTGGAAACCGAGGAACTGTATTTCTGTTTTTATCCGGGGATAAGTAGGGAAAACCACAGGTACGCCAGACTGGCTGACTTTTTTCTGGAGCATGTGGATCATGGGCAGGAACATGCGGTAAATGTGGCTTATCGGTTTTACAGTATGTCAAAGGCGGACTATTTTGTTCTGTCAGCCTTCTTTCCGTTTTTAGAAAAGGAAAGAAATGCCTGGAAGCAGGAATGCCAAAAAAGTGAAATTTCTTTTCAGGGAGAATCGGAAATTGGAATGGCAGAGAGTGCGAGTGCCAAACTGTCTGAACAGGAATCGGCGCGAGTGTTGGAAGTCAGAGCTGACGGCCTGGGAGAGGAAAAATCAGGAGGCAGGACAAAGAGGCTGTTTGATTTTCTGCGCTTTCCAGGAAGGAAAAAGCGGGAAAATCATGCCCAGAAGGAAGAAGAAAAAAAGTGGGAAGAGACAATATGGGACAGCTACGTAAATCAGATCGAGTTTGTAAAAACGGGAGAAACCATTTATTTTTCCGATCTGGAACCGCCGGTAAAGCCCGGCCGCGGAACGCCCTGTTTGTTTGAGGAAAACGGGGAAAGACAGTTTCTTTTGGAAGACTTTCCTCTGACCTTAGGGAAGCTCAAGGGGAAGGTTTCCGTAGTTTTGAATGACAGCTCAATCAGCAGAATGCATGCCAGATTTGAGAGCGGTCCCGGCGGGATTTACCTGCAGGATTTAAATTCCAAAAACGGGACTGCCGTAAACGGTGAAAAGCTTTCGCCGAACGAATCGGTACCGCTTAAAGAGGGGGATGTGATTCAGTTCGGAAGGGAACGATTTCGCTATGGATTTGTTGACAGTAAAGCAGTAAAGTGATACCCTTTTTACAGGAGGAAACAGTATGGAGTACTGGGGCAAATCAAGGAATGAAGGGTACGACGGGAGAACTGCTTATCAGGAACTGCCAATTTGCTGTATCGCGCTGATCGGCATCAATGTGATGATTTTTTTGGTCGGTATTCTGGTGCCGCAGCTGGGCAGTATCATGAGAGAAAAGGGACAGTTTGGAGTTCTCTATCTGATGTACGGAGGCGAATTTTATCGTCTGATCACATCAGCATTTCTGCATTCGGATGCAGCGCATTTATGCAATAATATGCTTCTTTTGTATTTCTGCGGGGATGTGGTGGAAAAGAGTCTGGGCAGATGGAAATTTTTGCTGCTCTATTTTCTGTCGGCTGTTTTTGGAGACCTGCTGTCTGCCGCCTTTGAATTTTCCACGGGAGGCTACTATAATTCTATTGGAGCCAGCGGAGCTGTTTTCGGGCTGACGGGCGCCATGCTGTTTTTGGTTATTATTAAGAAAGGGACTGCCGCCAATATTTCCATGAAGCGGGCGTTGATCGCCGTGGCCCTGTCTTTGTATGCCGGATTTTCAGATGTGGGAGTGAATAATGCCGCCCATGTGGGAGGTTTGCTGAGCGGCTTCATTTTTGCATTTTTACTGAGTATGATTCCCACCAGGGAGAAAAGGAGAAATAAAAATGAAAAAAGATGACTGTATTTTCTGTAAAATTGCGAACGGAGAGATCCCATCCCGGACAATTTATGAGGATGAAATGTTTCGTGTGATTCTGGATATGGGCCCTGCGGCCAGAGGGCATGCGCTGATTCTGCCCAAGGAACATTTTGCGAACCTGTATGAGCTGCCGGAGGAGTGGTGTGCGAAAGCGTTTGTTCTGGCGAAGAAAATGGCGGCACTGATGACGGATAAGCTCGGCTGCGATGGCTTTAATCTGGTACAGAACAATGGAGAAGTTGCCGGACAGACCGTACTCCATTTTCATATTCATCTGATTCCCAGATATAAAGATGACGGACAGAAGATCGGCTGGAATGCCGGAAGTCCCTCCGCAGAGGAGCTGGATGCGGTAAAGGAACAGATCTGCAGATAAATCGAAACTGCGGTGTCTGAACAACCCGCCTGCTTCCGGCAGCGCGCAAAAGCCGGTGTCAGCGTATGCAGAATATCATAAACAGGCATATGAAAAACCCGAACGGATCAGAACTGAGCGTCAAATCCTGTTCGGGTTTTTATTATTTTTGCTTATTGTTCTCTGTGATTATTTTTGGCTGTTGTTTTCTGCGATTACTTCATCAAACAGATTGATCAGCGTAGAGATGGCATTGCCCTGCTGGCTCTTGCTCATTGCATCCACGTAAGTTTGGCGGGTGAAGTAAAGCTCCTGCACCTTTTCAACGAGCAGATTCGGCGAAAGGTAATCCTCATCAATGACGATGGAAAAGCCCTGTGCTTCAAAGGAGCGGGCGTTGAGAATCTGATCGCCTCTGCTGGCACCTGCAGACAGCGGAATCAGCAGGTTGGGCTTTTTTAATGCCAGAAGTTCGCATATCGCATTTGCACCGGCGCGGGAAACAACGACATCGGCCATTGCAAAAACATCCTTGAGTTCTGCTTTCAGATATTCAAACTGTTTGTATCCACGGGTGTTGAGCAGGAGGTTATCGATTTTGTCTTTGCCGCAGATGTGAACGATCTGAAAGTCATTCAGCAGCTTGGGTAATGCTTCGCGGACGGCCTGATTGATGGAAGCGGAGCCGAGAGAGCCGCCGATTACCATTAATACGGGTTTGGAAGAATCAAATCCGCACAGTTTGTATGCAGCCTCTTTATCACCTTTTAAGAGCTCTTCACGAATCGGTGAACCGGTGAGAACCGCACGTTCCGCAGGAAGCGCCTTTAAGGTTTCCGGAAAATTGCAGCATACCCGCTTGGCAACGGGAATACAGATTTTGTTCGCAAGTCCCGGAGTCATGTCAGATTCGTGAATGACGCAGGGAATCTTCAGGGAAGCAGCAGCACGGATAACCGGAACCGCCACAAAGCCGCCCTTGGAAAAAACGATGTCCGGCTGAATCTGTTTTAAGATCTTGCGGGCTTCAGCAAATCCCTTAATCACACGGAAAGGATCCGTAAAATTCTTCAGGTCAAAATATCTGCGGAATTTGCCGGTGGCAATTCCATAGTAAGGCACGTCAAAATCTTCGATCAGACGCTTTTCCATACCTTCGTAGGAACCGATATAGGACACCTCATATCCCTTCTGTGCAAGACGGGGAAGGAGTGCGATATTGGGAGTGATATGGCCGGCTGTTCCACCGCCGGTCATTACGATTTTTCTTTGCATGCCGGGATGCCTCCTGATTTATTTCTGCAGCATTTCTTCCAGTGCACATGCGAGCTGATCGGGGCAGGATGTAGCTTTAAAACCGCAGCGGATGCCCTTTAAGCGGCTGATTGCATCTTCCGCATTCATGCCGACAACCAGACTGGAGATTCCTTTGAGGTTACCGTTGCATCCGCCGGTAAAAGCAACAGATTTGATAACGTTGCCATCGAGCTCAATGTCGATTGCGGAAGCGCAGGTACCTTTTGTCTTATATGTCATTGTATTTTCCTCCTTGTACGAATATTTGCATTTTATGTCAATATACGGATTATAACAGCTTTTTTATGAAAAATAAAGGCGAAAAATGTAAATTGACGCGACCGCTTTGGGATTGTCCGTTTGCATCTGAGAATTTATACTTAGTAACAGCATAGAATGTCTTTTTTAAAGACAATGAAATCGGGATGGAGGAGTAGGAATGGCGCTGTTTTTGAATGAACGGGCGATATGGAATCTGGCCGCGCTTGTTCTTTTATTATTCAGTATTATATGCAGAGTTATGACAGGTGTTGCTTTGAAAAAACTGGCAGCAGAGGCGGAAAATATGTCCACAACACAAAACGGGCAGCTGCGTCAGTGCAAAGTGAAGTTTCAAAATTATTATGAGCTAAACGACGGAAATATGAATGTGGAAGTGTTTGTGGAAAAATTTATGCAGAGTATCCGACTTGGAAAATGCAGCCTGCGGATGATGAACCTGGTTGCAGGGCAGCTTTTGCTTTTATTTGTGCTGTTTTGCGGCATTGCATCCTGCAGACAGCTGGCGGAGGGCAGAACATTTGGCGAGGTGCTTCCCTGTTATCTGCTGGCCTTTGGTGGATTATATCTGTACTTTGCCCTTTCGGGACTTCTGGATGTGCAGGGCAGGCAGGAGGCTTTAAAGACCACGATCGTGGATTTTTTGGAAAACCGTATGGGAGAACGGGTAAAAAGTGTAAAAAAGGACAGTGCATATCTGGACGAAGTGGAGAAGCTGAATCAGACCAGGGTCTGGGATGCGGCCCAGGTAGAGCAGAAACTAAAGGAAAGCACCTGTGCAGGCGAGACCTCTCAGCATGTCGAAAGTGCCGAAAATATGCCTGATGAAAGGGAATTGATAAAAAATGCGGAGCTGGAAGCGCTGCTGACGGAATTTCTGGCTTGAAATTGAACAGCATCTTTGTTACACTAGTTACGGATTTTACAATGCAAGCCTGCCTCAGGACAGGCCGTTTTCAAGGAGGAAAAGATGAGCAAAGTAACATTTGACTACAGCAAAGCTGCTCCTTTCGTGCAGGCACACGAAGTGGAAAATATGAAAAAACTGGCATTGGATGCAAAGGATCTGCTGGTCTCCAAGACCGGCGCAGGCAATGATTTCCTTGGCTGGATTGATCTGCCGGTGAATTATGACAAGGATGAGTTTGCAAGAATTAAGAAGGCTGCAGCAAAGATTCAGGAAGATTCCGAAGTTCTGCTGGTAATCGGTATCGGCGGTTCTTACCTTGGCGCAAGAGCTGCAATCGAATTTTTAAGACACAGCTTCTATAATGTAGTAGGCAAAGAGATCAGAAAGACTCCCGAAATTTATTTCGTGGGCAATTCTATCAGCTCCACATATATCAGACACCTGATGGATGTCATTGGTGACAGAGATTTCTCCATTAACATGATTTCCAAGTCTGGCACAACAACAGAACCCGCTATTGCATTCCGCGTATTTAAGGAAATGCTGGAAAAGAAATATGGTAAGGAAGAAGCTTCCAAGAGAATTTACGCAACCACTGATAAAGCGAGAGGTGCTTTAAAGAAGGTTGCAGATGAAGAAGGCTACGAGACATTCGTTGTGCCGGATGATATCGGCGGACGTTTCTCCGTTTTGACAGCAGTTGGTCTGCTTCCTATTGCAGTAAGCGGCGCAGACATCGACAAGCTGATGGAAGGCGCAGCAAGCGGCAGAGAGCTGGCGCTGAACGCTCCTTATGAAGAAAATGATGCTGTTTTATATGCAGCACTTCGTAATATCATGCTCAGAAAGGGCAAAGGCATCGAAATTCTGGCAAACTATGAACCCAGCGTACATTATGTTTCCGAATGGTGGAAGCAGCTGTACGGCGAAAGCGAAGGCAAGGATCAGAGAGGTATCTTCCCTGCAAGCGTAGACCTGACCACAGACCTGCACTCCATGGGACAGTTCATTCAGGATGGTGCCCGCACCATGTTTGAAACTGTTATCAACATTGAGACTTCCAGAGAAGAAATCATCATCGGTGAAGAAGCTGTTGATCTGGACGGTCTGAACTATCTGGCCGGCAAGAGCGTTGATTTCGTCAACAAGAGCGCGATGAATGGAACAATTCTGGCTCATACCGACGGCCGGGTTCCCAACTTCATGGTAACTGTTCCTGAGGTGAATGAATTCTATCTGGGACAGCTGTTCTACTTCTTTGAGTTTGCATGCGGTGTGAGCGGATATCTGCTCGGTGTGAATCCTTTCAACCAGCCCGGTGTTGAGAGCTACAAGAAGAACATGTTTGCTCTGCTTGGCAAGCCCGGCTACGAAGCACAGAGAGAAGAACTGTTAAAGAGACTGTAAGCATAATGTACCCGGCGCTTCAGAAGCGCGAAGTGAATCAGTGAAATTTTCGAGGAAATGGACCCCGGGAACCTTGTGTTTCCGGGGTTTTTTTTGCGTACATCCGGCGGGCGCACATGCTCTCGGGAGAAATAGGCCGCTGCAAAAGCCGGATTATGACGGCATGAGCGCGCAGCATCTGTCAGGAATTAAGAAAGGAAAGCGAAAGATGAAAATTGTAGTATTGGACCGAACCAGCGTGGGTGAGGATGTTTCCGTGGAATGCATGAAGTCGCTGGGAGATATTTCTTTTTACAACAGCACGCCCAATGAACTGATTGCAGAACGGATCGAAGATGCGGATATTGTGGTGGCCAACAAGAATCTTTTGAATGAAAACACAATGGCGCAGGCTAAAAATGTGAAGCTGGTATGCCAGTTCGCAACCGGTTATGATAACGTGGATATCGATTACTGCAAAAAGCGCGGCATCCGCGTGGCGAATGTGCGCAACTATTCCACCGCATCTGTTGCACAGCACACCATCGCGCTGGCGCTTTCCGTGCTGGAGAACATGCCGTATTATGACGAATATGTAAAATCCGGCGCCTATTCGGCCCAGGAGCGCTTTACACATTTCGGGAAAACCTATTATGAGCTGGACGGGAAAACCTGGGGCATCATCGGCATGGGAAACATCGGCCGCAGTGTGGCGAAGATCGCGGAAGCGCTGGGCTGCAAGGTGATTTTTTATTCCGCATCGGGAAAAAGTACCTGTACGGATTATGAGCAGGTGGATTTTGATGCGCTGCTTGCCCGTTCTGACGTGATTTCCCTGCACTGTCCGTTAAGCGACCGCACGCGCCATATCATGAACGGGGCGGCCTTTGACAAAATGAAAGAAACGGCAATTTTGATCAATGTGGCAAGAGGAGCGGTGGTGGACACCCAGGCGCTCTATGAAGCCCTGAAGGAGAGAAAAATCCGCAGCGCAGGCCTGGATGTGTTTGAAAAAGAGCCGATGACCGCAGATAATCCGCTCAAAGAGCTTAAGGATACGGGCATTTTGCAGCTGACGCCCCATATGGCATGGGGCAGCATCGAAGCCCGCACCCGCTGCGTGACGGAAACCTGTAAGAATATCGAGGCATTTTTGCAGGGACAGGAGCGCAATCTGGTAGTTTAAGCCGGTAAAGTGTGTAAGGCTGTTTGGAATATGTGGATAAATGGCCTATGAAATACTAGGGGCTGTGGAAAAAAGCGCCTTTTTATGAAAAAATATTCCATATGATTGCCTTGAACACCGGAGTCAGAAGCAATGCTCCGGCCCAGGACGCAATCATGAATACAAAAGCTTCTGCGTTGAAAAGGCGCGGGAGCTTTTGTTTCATGTAAGGCTGTCTCGTCACTTCGTTTTGAGCGGCCAGATATGCCTCTGCATCGCCTTCCTCCGGAAATGCCGTAAAATCGGAAGCTGCAGCCGGATACAGCTTATGTATCAGCCAAAAGATTCCATACCCTGCTGCGCAGCCTGCAGTGTTCATGATCAGATCGTCCACATCCGTTGCGCGGAAGGAAAAAATCTGCAGCAGCTCGATGGAAAGCGAGAAACAAAAACCCGGCAAAATACAGTTTTTCAAACTCTGACAGCGCGGATACAGGGCCGGCAGCAAAAAGCCGATGGGCAGAAACAGCAGCATATTTTCAAAATAATGCAGCGGATTGGTGGTGAGGTCCACAAAGGGAAGCAGATTCATATTGGGGGTAAGCTCCAGCTCATAAAGGCCGGGTACGCCGGCGATCGCCAGAACTGCGGCCAGGTAAATTCCCAAAATGCCGTCTCCTACGAGATGTTTTAAGGAGAGGTACGGAATTTGTTTCCGGAAAAAAATTTCCAGCACAATAAAAAAGGGCAGCACGGATAAAAATCCGGCACATGCGTTAATGAGTATGATTTCTATAAAAAACATGTTTTTCTCCATGGATGTATTTCGGAAGCTGCCGAAAACCTTTGGGTTTGGGCAGTTGTATTTGGTTTTCGGTCTATAGTGACGCAGATTGATTTGCGCAAGTTTCAAAATATCAGCAAAATGTGAAAATAAGACGAAAAAAGTTTTAAGATAAAATGAATTGTGGCGGACGCCCATCGGGGGTCCGCCGCCGAAGGCGAGAAAACGCCTTGCGTACACGTCACCATTGAACAGTAACAGTAAACTTCTTCCGGGAAATAAATAGAACATAAAGTTATTGCAAAATGAGATTTTCTTTGTTACTATGGGGCAGAAAAGAGCTTTCAAAGTGTTGACAGGGCAGACGACCAACACTCTAATAAAAATTCGGCTGATTGAATCAGGATGCGGAATATTGCAGTTGCAAAACACCGCAATAACACTTTAGGACCGCAATGCGGCAGAACGGAGAAAAATATGAGCAGTGAAATCAGAGACATCAATCTGGCCGGATCCGGCGAACAGAAAATTGAGTGGGTCAAGAGAAACTGTGACCTGTTAAGAACTTTGGAAGCGGAGTTTTCTCAGACAAAACCTTTTGCAGGAAAGAAAATTGCGCTTTCCGTGCACCTGGAAGCGAAGACAGCTTATCTGTGCAAGGTGCTGGCAGCAGGCGGCGCCGAAATGTATGTGACAGGTTCCAATCCGCTTTCCACTCAGGATGACGTGGCAGCGGCACTGGTGGCAGCAGGCCTGGAGGTACATGCCTGGTATGGCGCAACGGAGGAGGAATACAACAGACATATCCGTGCGGTACTGGAGGCAGGCCCCAATATCGTGATCGATGACGGCGGCGACCTGGTGCACATGATTCATACAGAGCTGACACACCTGATTCCGAATATCATCGGCGGCTGTGAAGAGACCACCACCGGCATCATCCGTCTGGAGGCCATGAATAAGGCCGGACAGCTTCAGTTCCCCATGGTTCGTGTGAACAATGCGGACTGCAAGCATTTCTTTGATAACCGCTATGGCACAGGACAGTCCGTATGGGACGGCATCATGCGCACTACGAACCTGATCGTTGCGGGCAAAAATGTGGTAGTTGCAGGCTACGGCTGGTGCGGTAAGGGCGTTGCAATGCGTGCAAAAGGCCTTGGCGCGAAGGTGATTGTGACAGAAGTAAACCCTGTGAAGGCAATCGAAGCGGTGATGGACGGTTTCGAGGTTATGCCCATGAAGGAAGCAGCCAGAATCGGTGATTTCTTCGTGACGGTAACAGGCTGTGATAAGGTAATTGATGCAGAAGATTTCGCGGTGATGAAAGATGGAGCGATCTTAAGCAATGCAGGACATTTTGACTGTGAAATCGACATGGCTGCGCTCCGTGAAATTGCAGTGGAAACAAAGGAAATGCGCAAAAATATTATGGGCTATAAACTGCCTACAGGCCAGTGGATTTTCGTGCTGGGCGAGGGACGTCTTGTGAATCTGGCCTGCGGCGACGGTCATCCTGCAGAGATCATGGATATGAGCTTTGCAATTCAGGCTCTTTCTGCAAAATACCTGGTGGAACACGGCAGCGAGCTTTCCGAGAAGCTGATCGATGTACCCAGAAGTGTGGACGAAGATGTTGCTTCAAGAAAACTGGCATTTTTAGGAAAAGAAATCGATACATTAACTGCAGAACAGGAAGCGTACCTGAACAAGTCCCTGGTATAACCAGAAGGCTGTACGGCAGCAGAGCATAGCTTCCAGGCAGGAGGAAAGGGCGGAAGCCATGAAAGCGATCGAGTTTATCAAAAAACATCAGATGGATGAAGAAGATGTCTGCGAATGCATCATTCTCCCCGATGGCGATGTGGAGGAACCGGTTCCATCCCATATCAACCGACTGGTGGAGCTGACTGGCAAGGAAGCAGCCTGGCTGCATGGACAGATGGAGAAAAGCATGGAGCCGCTTTTTTGGGTGGTGGAGTATACCGGTTGTATGTCGGTATGGCAGACCCGGGTGGTTTCACCGTCACAGCCGACCGAAGCGCAGATGGATGCGCTGGAGGAGCTGCGGGATGCGGCCATGCTGGCGCCGAAATATCTGATGCAGAAGGCGGATGACACATATGTAAAAAGTGTTCAGCAGGCAAAAGCCGGTGCGGCGGACAATAAATAAAGAAGCAATAGAAATTTTCCCGACGGTTTTATTAACTGCCGGGAAAACTTTTATCAGGATGTCTGCAGAAGGCAGATATTCTGTTCTGAGCGTGCCGCATATACAGATACGAAAGAGAGGAATTGGGGATGGAACAAAAATTTTTAATGCACGGCGGGGATTACAATCCGGAGCAATGGCTGCATATGCCGGAGGTTTTAAAGACCGATATCGAGAGATTCAAAGAAGCAAAAATCAACACAGTTTCTGTGGGCATATTTTCCTGGGCAAAGCTTGAGCCGAAGGAAGGGGAATATGATTTTGAATGGCTGGAAAATGTCATCAATAATCTGTATGAGAATGAAATCAGCGTGATTCTGGCAACGCCCTCAGGTGCACGCCCGCACTGGATGGCGGACAAGTACCCTGAAGTGCTCCGCGTCAATCAGATGCGGCAGAAAATGCTGTTTGGCAGCAGGCACAATCACTGTCTGACATCTCCTGTTTACAGGGAAAAAGTTCGGCAGATCAACACAGAACTTGTAAAGCATTTCGGCAATCATCCTGCGGTGCAGATGTGGCATATTTCCAATGAATATGGCGGAGAATGTCATTGTGAACTGTGCCAGAAAGCGTTTCGGAAGTGGCTTGAAAATAAATACAGGACCATTGAGGCGCTCAATGACAGCTGGTGTACAACTTTCTGGAGTCATACATATGACAGCTTTGAACAGGTGGAGAGTCCTTCACCTGTGGGGGAAACATCCATTCATGGTTTGAATCTGGACTGGAAGCGTTTCGTTTCCGATCAGACCATAGATTTTATGGAGCAGGAGATTAAAGCGCTCAGAGATGCCGGCTCCGATATACCCGTTACCACCAATATGATGTATCATTTTAATGATATTGATTATTTTCGAATGGCTGAAAAAATAGATCTCGCATCCTGGGACAGCTATCCTGCCTGGCACAAGCACCCGGAAACCGAGACAGCGCAGGACACCGCATTCTGGCATGATGTGATCCGCAGCCTGAAAAGAACCCCTTTTTTACTCATGGAATCCTGTCCCGGTGCGACCAACTGGCAGCCGGTGAGTAAGCTGCGCAAGCCCGGCATGGTGAAGGCTGCATCATTGCAGACCATCGCTCATGGTGCAGATGGTGCCATGTATTTTCAGATGAGAAAAAGCCGCGGTGCCTGTGAAAAATTCCATGGCGCGGTGATTGATCATTATGATGGAAACGACACCAGGACTTTCCGGGATGTGTGCGAAGCAGGTGATATGCTCTCGGTATTGCACGAGGTGACCGGCACATATACAATTGCGAAAGCAGCAGTGCTTTATGACTGGGAGAATCTGTGGGCCATGAGAGAAGCGGCGGGCCCCAGAAATGCAGGACTTCATGAAGATGAATGTATTGAAAAGTCCTGGCGTGCTTTAAGAAAGCTTGGTCTGGATGTGGATGTGATCGACCAGCGGACATCCTTTGATCGGTATAAATTCATCGCTGCACCCATGCAGTACCTGTTTCATCCTGATTTTTCACAGAAGGTGCGCACATTTGTGGAAAATGGGGGCACTTTTGTGATGACTTACTGGTCTGGCGTGGTGGATGAAAATGACAGATGCTTTCTCGGCGGACGGCCTTATGACCTGATGGACGTGTTCGGACTGCGGGCGGAGGAAATTGACGGGTTGTATGACTGGGAAGAAAATTCCATTTGCCAGCCTCTGGAGGGAGAAAAGTTTGCTGATATGAAGGATAGCTACACCTGTAAATATCTGTGTGAACTGGTCAAACCCACAACAGCAAAGACGCTGATGGTTTACGGCAGCGATTTTTATGCAGCACAGCCGGCGCTTTTGTGTAATACCTATGGCGATGGAAAAGCATATTATGTGTGCGCGGATGCAGAACAGGAATTTTATGATGATTTGTACCGCAAGCTCGCTGCCGAAGCGGGATTGGAAAGCCTTTTGGATGGGGAAATTCCTGCAGGCGTGGAAGTGACCAGCCGGAAAAACGATGATGCGGGATACATTTTCATTCAGAATTTTAACCGGGAAAAGGTGAAGATAAAACTGCCGGAAGGTGAAGTGATATATGGAGAAAAAGACGGCAGCCTGGAGCCGCTTGGCAGTGTAGTGGTTCGGACTGCTCTGTGAAAGTGATGGAAATATGGAGAAGCTGACCTTTCGCTGGATGGAAAAATCATCCGAGTGAGGCAGCGCGGCTTTTCTCCTTGCAATGTGCATCAATAGCCTTTGCATCTGTTCCCTGACGCTGCGATTTTTTCTACAAACACGAATGCCAGACAGCTCATCAGAATTCCGCCGAGCATACCGGCCAGCACATCACTGGGATAGTGCACGCCCAGGTACAGCCTGGAAAAGCCGATGAGGGCAGCCAGCAGGATTGCGGGAACACCCAATTTTTTCGGAAGCTTTTTAAAAAGTACCCAGGCGCAGGTAAAAGAACTCGCCGTGTGGCCGGAGGGAAAAGAAAAGCTGGATGGTCTTTCGATCAGCGGTGTCAATGCAGGAATATTA
Source organism: Lachnospiraceae bacterium (assembly GCA_017482485.1). GTDB lineage: Bacteria > Bacillota > Clostridia > Lachnospirales > Lachnospiraceae > Gallintestinimicrobium. The sequence goes on along the minus strand of JAFUMV010000085.1, from coordinate 470 downwards.
TCAAAAGGTCTGGTTCTGCAGACCAGATTTTTCAGGAGCGTGTTATTGACAATATGGGAAAAAATCAGCGCGCAGGCACACATAAGGCCGATTTTCCGGGTTTTGGGATAAAAGATCAGGATCGCAGTAAAAATAATCCAGATGGTGCCTCCATTTCCCAAAGAAGTAATGAATGTGAAAAACGGTGTCAGAACGTCATTTCTCAAAAAGTCCTGTATCCAGAGCAGGATATTTCCATCCAGATTGATTAAAAATTCAGTCATTTCAAAGATCTCCCTTTCTTGTGGAAGGTGATTTGGTTGTTTGGAGGACGAAAGCTTCTGCAAATTATTATAATATTCCGGGGAAAGTTTTTCAATGTGAATACCAGCCATGCCATAAAATAAAAAAACACACCGTGGTGAGCAAGCTCCCTGGGGTGTGCGGCTTCCCGGAAGAACGCCATGCCCGCTCGAAAATGCTTTGCATTT